>JAGAHC010000076.1 GCA_017627275.1 Lachnospiraceae bacterium | reverse complement strand
GCCGCCTTCCTTTACTGCGACGGCGATCTCACGGCCGATGATGGTGAAGATCTTGCCCTTTGCCGCATCGTTCTTTTCTTTTTTATGCTTGATATTGGCAAACTTGGAATGTCCTGACATATTGATTACCCCTTTCCTGTTAACGCTCTTCCTGTATATACAGACGCGGCACCCGGTCACTGATCAGTGTCGCCAGTTCATAATTGAATCGATCCGCCATGTCTCCGAGGCGCTCCATGGTGATGGCTTCCTCCCCGTCTTTGCCGATCAGGGTGACAAGATCTCCGTACTCTACGCCCGGAATGTCTGTCACATCGACCATCATCTGGTCCATGCAGACTCTGCCGAGGATCGGCGCCCGTTTCCCTCTGATCAAGCAGTATCCCTTCCCGGAGAGGCCCCTTGGATACCCGTCCGCATAGCCTACCGGAATGGTGGCAACGATGGTCTCTTTGGTGGTCACAAAAGTCCCGCCGTAGCTGATGCGCTTCCCGGGCGGCAGTGTCTTAACATGAATGACATGCGAGGTAAAAGAAAGCGCCGGTTTCAGATCGATGCCCTTGTTCTCCATATAGGCCGAAGGCCAGAGTCCGTAACTGATGATGCCGGCCCGGACCAGGTTGAAATGCGCCTCCTTTTTCCCGATGATGGCCGCCGAATTGGAAGTATGCGGATGCGGGATCCGGATACCTTCCTCTTCCAGGCGGCTTAAAAATCCGGTAAACAACGACAACTGCATGTCGGTATAGCTTAGATCTTCCTCATCGGCCTTGGAATAATGGGTAAAGATCCCGTCAATCACGATCCCGGGAAGTGATGCCATCTCTTTCACATCACGGATCCCTTCTTCATCCGGCATTACGCCGATGCGTCCCATGCCGGTATCGACGGCAAGGTGGACCGGAAGGGCCTTTCCGCGGTTTTGCCCGATCGCAGACAGGGCAAGCGCCATCTCTTTCTGAAAGACAGTAGGCATGATCTCGAGGTCAAAGAGTTCCTCAAAACAGTACGGAAATACTGCGCCGAGGATCAGGATGGGTTTTCTGATCCCGTTGGCGCGAAGCGCCTTTCCTTCTTCGAACGTGACCACTGCATGCCCGTACACAAACGGGAGTTTTTCCCCGATGCCAGCAATGGGCACTGCGCCGTGACCGTAACCGTCCGCCTTGATCACATGCAGAATCTTTACATCCTCCCCGCAATGGGCGTGAATGGCTTCCAGATTGTGCCGGATGGCATTCAGATCGATGGTGGCACAGACGCGCTCTGTTCCGGGTACGGATTCAGTTGTTTTCATCCATATTTGCTTATCCATAAATTACAATTATACCACATATAGTCTGCAGATTCATCTGAGGACCTCCGGGATCGCATCGGCCACATCCCCTGCGAGGACACTCATCTCTCCTTTTTCCAAAGACGCCGTCTCTCCGGCCCGTCCGTGCAGATAGGAGGCGGCGCAGGCAGTCAGGAATCCGCCTTTGATCCCGGAAAGGAGGGACCCGCAAAGACCCGCCAGTACGTCTCCCGTCCCCGCGGTCGCAAGCGCGCTGTTTCCGGAGGTGTTGAGATACACCCTGTCATTTTCAGCGTTTGCGACATAGGATCGAGCGCTCTTTGCAAGGATGGTGCAGGAGAACTCCTCCGCCGTCTTCTTTGCATGGGATAACGGATCCTCTTTGATCGCAGCGACAGGCTGCTTACAGAGTCTGGAAAGCTCCATGAGATGCGGTGTCAGGATACAGACGGAGCGTTTGCCCCGTTCTCTTAACAGAAGCCTGAGTTCCTCGTGTTCCGCGATCAGATTGAGCGCATCGGCATCGAGTACAAGCGGTTTTTCCGTATTTTTCAGGATCTCTTCCACAAGGAGGTACGCTGTATGCGAGGTGGAAAGGCCGGGGCCCAGGACGATCACATCTGCCCATTGGCAGGCATCCCGAAGACCGTCCTGCACCGGTGTCTCTTCGTCATACAATGAAAGGAGCGCTTCCGGTAAACTCTCCTGCAGGATCTCCCGGTTTCTCTCATCGGTACAGAGCTTTACCATGCCGCTCCCACTGAGATAAGCGCTCTTCCCGCTCAATAGAAGGGCGCCTGCCATACCGTAGGAGCCGCCGACGATCAGGATCTTCCCGTTGCTCCCCTTGTTGCCGGAAGGGTCTCTTAACGGAAGCAGGTCTTTTGCCGTTTCCGAACGATAGGTAAACATCTCCGGAGCGGCAGTCAGGCTCCTTGCGGAGATCCCGACGGGACGTAAAACGACCTCCCCGCAATAGGGTCTTCCCGCTTCCGTAAAATGGGCCCGTTTATAAAAGGCAAAGGTGATCGTTTTGTCAGCCATGACGGCTTCTTCGAGAGGCTTTCCCGTATCCGTATCAAGACCCGAGGGAAGATCAACAGAATACACCAGCGCGTTTCCTTCCTGTTTGGCGGTATTGATGAGACGTATGCCTTCCCGCACGGGATCGCGCAATGCGCCGGAAAGACCGATGCCGGCAATGGCATCGATCAGAAGGATGACGCCGGTATCGAAGGTTTCTTCTAAGACACAGGTCTTTAACGCCTCTTCCGTCCAGGGAAGGACAGGGATCTGATACCCGGACAGGGCCTTTTCCTGCAGCGCAAACAACGAACCGTCCCTGACGGTTCCTTCGATGCGGAAACAGGAAACGGGAATGTTTTCTTCCGCGCAGAGTCTTGCCACCGCCAGACCGTCAGCTCCGTTTCCGCCAAGGCCCGAAACCACGACAACTTTACGCAAGGGTCTTGTGCTGCGCAGTTCAAGAATGGCGGAAAAGACCTGGAGTGCCGCCCGCTCCATCAGGACTGCCGACGGAACGCCGATGACCTCGGAAGTATAGGTGTCGGCTTCTTTCATCTCCTTAGCCGTTAAGAGATATTCCATATTTCCCCCGTTACTGTCTGTTCCGGAAATTGTAAGAAAGCTTTAAAAGGCTGTCCAGGAGATGTACGTTTTCCACCTGGATGTTTTCCGGAACGTGCAGATCAATGTGGGCAAAATTCCAGATGGCCATAATGCCGCTGTTTACCAGGATCTCCGCCATCTTGATGGCTTCCGCGCGCGGGACCGTCAGGGCCGCGATCTGGATGCCGTTATTCTGAATGTACGCCTGTATATCCTCTATGGGATAGATCGGAATGCCGCTGATGGACTTGCCGATCAGCGCCGGGTTGATGTCAAAGGCCGCGACAAAGGAATAAGGCATTTCACGTTGGGAAATGTAGCCCATAATGGCGGTACCGAGATTACCGGCGCCGACCAGGATCATGTCGTGTTTTTCGTTGATCCCCAGGAGATTGCCGATCTCGTGATGGAGATACTCGATATTGTATCCGTACCCCTGCTGACCGAATCCTCCGAAATTATTGAAGTCCTGACGGATCTGGGAAGCCGTAACGCGCATCAGGGAACTTAATTCATGGGAAGAGATCCTCTCCATGCCCTGCTCCTTTAATTCCGTCAGATACCGGTAATACCTGGGGAGTCTTGCAATGACTGCCTGTGAGATATTTTTTTCTGCCATGAACGATCATCCTCTCTTTTTAATAGTAGAATTCTTAACTATTATACGAAATTGTTAAATCCATGTCAAAGATTGAAAATCATCCTTCCCTTTGTTAGTCTGTACAGTATGGTCATCGAATGTCATCACATCAGCAAATCGTTTCTGGAAGTCCCCGTGCTTACCGATGTGACCTTTCGCCTGGAAAAAGGCGTAAAGGCTGCGCTTGTCGGTGAGAACGGCGCCGGTAAGACAACGCTGTTAAACATCCTGAACGGGTCGCTTTCTCCCGACGAAGGCTCGGTTTTAAAAGATCCCGAAATGAATATGGCGACGCTCTCGCAGGACCAGGGTCTCTCCTCCTCCAATACGGTCTATGAGGAACTGCTGGAAGTCAAAAAAGAAGCCGTCCGGATGGAGAACGAACTAAGCCGTATGGAAGAACAGATGGCCGCGGATCCGGAAGGTCTCGATAAAATGCTGGAGGAATACGACGCGCTGCGGGAAGCCTTTGAACGGATCGGCGGAAAATCCTATCACAGCAAGATCGCCGGGATCTTAAAAGGACTCTCCTTCTCCGAAAGTGATGCCGCAAAGCGTGTGGATACGCTCTCCGGCGGTCAGAAGACAAGGGTCGCTCTGGCGAAGATCCTGCTCGCAGAGCCGGACTTTCTGCTGTTGGATGAGCCGACCAACCATCTGGACATCGAAAGCATCCGGTTTCTCGAAGGCTATCTTCGCACCTATAAAGGGACCGTCCTCATCGTTTCCCATGACCGCTATTTTCTGGACAGGATCGTCTCTTTGGTCATCGAGATCGATCATACGAAGAGCACCGTGTTTCAAGGCAACTATTCCGATTACGCCGTCCGGAAAAAGGCACTCATAGAAGAACAGAAAAAGGCGTATTTGAACAACCAGGCAGAGATCAAACATCAGGAAGAAGTCATCCGGAAGCTTCGTTCCTTCAACCGGGAAAATTCCATCAAACGGGCCAGAAGCAGGGAAAAGCTTCTGTCCCGCATGAAGATCGTGGAAAAACCGTTCGGAGAAAAGGAAGGCATGAACCTGCAATTCTCTCCGGAGATCAAAAGCGGCCGGGACGTCCTGCACGTCGAAGGCCTCTCGAAATCCTTTGACTCCCTCCTGCTCTTTTCCTCTCTCACCTTCGATATCCGGCGCGGAGAGCACGTGGCGATCCTTGGGAAAAACGGGACCGGCAAAACGACGCTGTTAAAGATCATCAACGATCTACTGCCGGCGGATGCTGGCTTTGTGCGTCTCGGCACCAATGTACAGATCGCCTACTACGACCAGGAGTATCACGTACTGGATGAGGAGAACACGGTCTTCGAAGAGATCTCCGATGCCTATCCCTACCTCAACAACACACAGATCCGCACGATGCTTGCCGCTTTCCGCTTCACGGGGGAAGACGTTTTCAAATCCATCCGCGCCTTAAGCGGCGGTGAAAAAGGCAGGGTCTCCCTGTTAAAGCTGATGCTCTCCGGCGCAAACTTCCTGATCCTCGACGAACCGACAAACCACCTGGACATCCTCTCCAAGGAGATCCTGGAAGACGCCCTGAATCAGTTTGAAGGAACCGTCCTGTACGTCTCACACGACCGCTACTTCATCAACCATACCGCGAGCAGGATCCTCGATCTGACAGGCGGAGTCCTTGCCGATTACGGCGAAAGCGTAAAGGAAACAGTGCCGGAGAAATACATCGGAAACTACGACGATTACCTTCTCAAAAAAGAAGAAGCGCGCGCCGTCGCCTTATCCTCTCCGTCTTCTTCTGCAGAACCTGCGGAAAACAGATCGGAGAACAACGGCGGCGATGAAGGCTGGAAGAAACAAAAGGAATACCAGGCTGCCCTGCGGAAGGCAAAGAGTACGGTTGAGAAGGCGGAAAAAGACATTGAAGCGGCAGAAGCAGACCTTGCCGCCTTACAGGATGCGATCGACAACGCTTCCGAAAAACAGGACCTGGCGCTGCTGCAGGAACTTTCGGAAACCATGGCCCAAAAAGAAGACGACCTTTCCCGCCTCTACGAAGACTGGGAAAAGGCCGTCGCCAATCTGAATTCTCTGACTGAGTAGATTACTCTTCTATGCTGTACAGATCATAGAAGCCGTTTTTCACCATATTCTCAAATGCATTCTGAATATGCTGTGTCGTGAGTTTCTCCGCCAGTTCCGCATCTTTTGCCCTGATGGCCTCCATGATGCCGCGGTGCTCCAGATTGGAAGCTACGCCTCTTTCATGGACGGAAAGCGTCATGGTACGGATCCTTAAAACATACTGGTGATAGTCCACCAGCTGCCTCTCCAGGAACTTGGAGCGGCAGGCCGCATAGAGGATCCTGTGAAACTGGGTGTCGAGATCGGCCAGCTGCTCGGGATGCGAACGCTCGGCATGAAAGTCTGCCAGATAGATATTCTGTTCCAGCTCCTCCAGCTCTTCTTTCGTAATATGCTCTGTCGCCCATCTGGCGCAAAGGCCTTCCAGTCTTGCGCGGATCATATAAATATCATGCACGTCTTCCGCAGAGATTGCGGAAACGAAGGCGCCGCGGTTGGGAATGATCTGCACCAGACCTTCCAACTCCAGCTGTCGTAAAGCTTCTCTTACCGGAGTACGCGATACGCCCAGATCGGTCGCTATGGCAACCTCGCGCAGGTCCTCCCGGTCCTTGTACCGGCCGCTTAAAATATCCTCGCGCAGTTTGGAGAAAACGCGTCCGCTTAAAGAATACTTTTCATTGATCGATCGGTTTTCCATTTTTTATTACTTCCTTCTCAGGATTCCACAACCAGGTTTACGATCTTGCCCGGAACATAGATCTCTTTGACGATGTTGTCCGGGAGCTTGTCGGCGAGGCTCTCCTTCGCGATGCGGATGGCTTCCTCTTTCGCGATGTCCACGGGGATCTTTGCCGTCGTCTTCACCTTGCCGTTGATCTGCACGGCAATCTCGACTTCCTTCACTTCCATGGCTTTTTTGTCCGCAACCGGCCAGGGTTCATGGAAGACGGAATCCGTACCGCCCAGTCTCTCCCACAGTTCTTCGGACACATGGGGCGCAAACGGCGCCAGCATCTTGACAAAGGTCTTTAAGGTCTCCTTATCCACACCGCCGTTTCTGGTTTTTTCGACCAGGGTATTGTTGTATTCCATGAATCCGGAGATCACGGTGTTCAGACTGAAGTTCTCAAGGCGGGTCGAAATATCGTGGATCATGCTGTTGCGGATCCGCAGGAGTTCCTCATCCTCTTTTACATCGGCGTCCAGATTGGTAAGGACCATGTTCCAGAGCCGGGACAGGAAGCGGTATACGCCGTCGATCCCTCTGTCATCCCATTCCGCGTCCTGATCCGGCGGGCCGACAAAGAGCTCGTACATCCTGAGGGAATCACAGCCGTAGTCTCTCACCAGATCGTCCGGCGAAATGACATTGCCTTTGGATTTGCTCATCTTGATGCCGTTTTTGCCTGTGATCATGCCCTGGTTGAAGAGCTTGGTAAACGGTTCATCGAAGCCGACGACCCCGATATCATACAGGAACTTCGTCCAGAATCTGGAATACAGAAGGTGCAGCACCGCATGCTCCACGCCGCCGATATACATATCGACCGGAAGGTAGCGGTCCGCCTTTTCCTTGCTGACCAGTTCCTGATCGTTGTGATTGTCCACATAGCGCAGGAAGTACCAGGAGGAACCGGCCCACTGCGGCATGGTGTTCGTTTCGCGCTTGGCGGCTTTTCCGCACTTCGGGCAGGTCGTATTCACCCATTCCTCAATGGCGGCAAGCGGACTCTCTCCCGTTCCCGTCGGCTGATAGGATTCTACCTCCGGAAGAAGCAGCGGCAGCTCCTCGACCGGGACCGCAACCGGACCGCAGTCCGGGCAATGCACGATTGGGATGGGTTCTCCCCAGTAACGCTGTCTCGAAAAGACCCAGTCTCTCAGTTTGTAATTCGTCGTTTTTTTGCCGAAGCCCTTCTTCTCGATCATGGAAGGCGCTTCCATCTTGAGGCTTGCCGACTGCATCCCGTTCCAGTCGCCGGAATTGATCATGATGCCGTCCGCTTCTGTGTAGGCTTCCGTCAGTTCTTCCGCCTTTCCGTCCTTGGAAATGACCTGTACGATGGGAAGTCCGAACTTTTTGGCAAACTCAAAGTCTCTGTCGTCATGCGCCGGCACGCACATGATGGCGCCGGTCCCGTAATCGGCCAGAACATAATCCGAAAGCCAGATCTCGATCTTCTCGCCGTTTAAGGGATTGATCGCATAACTCCCGGTGAAGACGCCGGTCTTCTCCTTGCTCTGCACACGGTCGACATTGGACTTGTTGGCGGTCGCTTCGATATAGGCTTCCACGGCTTCCTTCGTCTCCTGCGTCGCAAGGCTTTTCGCCAGTTCGTGTTCCGGAGCCAGGACCATAAACGTGGCGCCGTAGAGGGTATCCGGTCTGGTGGTAAAGACCGTCAGCTTTTCTTCTCTGCCGTCGATCGGGAATTCGACTTCCGCGCCATACGAGCGGCCGATCCATTCCGTCTGCATCTTCTTGACCTTTTCCGGCCAGTCCAGTTTATTCAGATCTTCCAGCAGGCGGTCCGCATAGGCGGTGATCTTTAACATCCACTGGTTCAGATCCTTTTTGGTGACTTCGCTTCCGCAGCGCTCGCACTTTCCGTTCACGACCTCTTCGTTGGCCAGTCCCGTTTTGCAGGAAGGACACCAGTTGATGGGCATTTCCTTCTGGTAGGCAAGGCCTTTCTCAAACATCTTGACGAAGATCCACTGCGTCCATTTGTAATAATCCGGGTCGGTGGTGTTGACTTCCATGTCCCAGTCGTAAATGGCGCCGATCTGCTTGATCTGTTCTCTGATCTTATCGACATTCTCCGCGGTCGAGCGCGCCGGATGCACACCCATCTTAATGGCGTAGTTTTCCGCCGGCAGACCGAAGGCATCCCATCCCATCGGGTGAATGACATAATGAGAGCCCTGCATCATCTTGTAGCGGCTCCACACATCGGAAATGACATAGCCGCGCCAATGGCCGACATGCAATCCGTTGGCGGAAGGGTACGGGAACATATCAAGGCAATAATACTTTTCCTTTTTGCCGTCGTTCACGTTGATGGGGTTCTCTTCCCATCGTTTCCTCCATTTGGTTTCCACTTCCTGATGATTGAACGGTGTGCTCATATCGTATCCTTTCTTATAAAGAAATGATTGTATTTTTTCAAAACGAAAAAACGCGTATGCTTGTATTCAGCTTCTTTCCCTCAAAAAGCGCCTTACCGGGAAGCAAGACGCTTTCTGATGGATTGCGATCGTTGATGTTAAAAAGAATCAGCCTTCGTCGTCGTCCGCTGCAGCTTCCGCTGCTCTTGCCTCGACCTCGGCGCTCTGGATGTTCGCCGGTGCCTGTTCGTATCTGGCAAAGTCGTAGCTGTAGATGCCGCGTCCGCCGGTCATGGAACGAAGGACGGTGCAATAGTCAAAGAGTTCCATCTGCGGCACTTCCGCCTCGATGACCTGCTTGCCGCCGTGGATCGGGTTCATGCCGAGCACTCTGCCGCGGCGCTTGTTCAGGTCGCCCATGACGTCGCCGGTGTAGGTATCCGGCACCGTGACATGCAGGGTAACGATGGGTTCCAGAAGGACCGGGCCCGCTTCCATAAAGCCCTTCTTGAAGGCCTGTCTGGCAGCGGTCTTGAACGCCATTTCGGAAGAGTCGACCGGATGGTAGGATCCGTCATAGAGAACACAGCTGACGCCGACCACCGGGTAAGCGGCAAGCGGTCCTGCCTGCACGGAATCGATGATGCCCTTTTCAACGGCCGGATAATAGTTCTTCGGAACGTTGCCGCCGACGACTTCCTGCGTGAAGACATAGGCTTCATCCATGTTGCCGGACGGCGCAAAGCGCATCTTGACGTGTCCGTACTGGCCGTGTCCGCCGGACTGCTTCTTGTATTTGTATTCCACATCGGAATTCTTGCGGATGGTCTCGCGGAACGCAACCTTGGGCGTTTCCGTTTCGATCTCCACGTTGTATTCGTTCTGCAGCATGCTCTTTACGACTTCGAGCTGCAGATCGCCGACACCGTACATCAGGGTCTGGCGCATATCCGCGTCGTTGACGGTCTTGAAGGTCGGATCTTCGGAAGAGATCTTCGACATCGCCTGCGCGATCTTATCGATATCGTTTTTGTTCTTCGCCTTATAGCGGATGTAGGTATACGGTGTAGAGATGTCCATCTTCGGATACTGGATGGGATGCGCCTTCGTGGAAAGCGTATCGCCGGTCTTGACGTCATTGAGCTTGGCAAGCGCGCCGAGGTCGCCGGCCATCAGTTCGGGCACTTCCACCGTCTTGTTGCCCTGCAGCACGTAGATCTTGCCGATCTTGAGTTCGCTGTCGAGTTCCGAATCATACATCAGATCATCGGTCTTCAGAACGCCGGAGCGGACCTTGATCAGAGAATATCTGCCGATGAAGGGATCCACGACCGTCTTAAAGACAAAGGCCGACTTCGGCTTCGAGAAGTCAAAGTTTGCTTCGAAGATCTCATTGGTCTTCATGTTGATGCCGGTCATCTTGCGGTTTTCGGGAGCCGGCATGTATTTGACGATGTCGTCTAACAGCGTATAGATGCCGCGTCCGAGAAGACCGGAACCCATGCTGACGGGAACGATGGACCCGTCGCCGATGCTGGTGCGGACGGCAGCGCGGATCTCGGATTCGGAGAAGGTCTCTCCGCCGAAGTAACGCTCCATAAACTCTTCGCTGGTCTCCGCGACCGCTTCCATCAGTTCTTCACGATATCTGGCAAGGTATTCCATATTGTATTCGGGCACTTCACATTCGTGCACTTCCTTGCCGTCCCACTTGAAGCCCTTCTCCTGGATCACGTTGACATATCCGACCAGTTCTTCGTTCTCACGGATGGGAAGATTGATCGGCGCGATCTTTTTGCCGTAATCGGCTGTCAGGGATTCGACGATCTCACGATAGGAAGTCGTATCGATATCCATATCGGTGACAAAAAACATGCGCGGAAGGTTGTATTTCTCGCAAAGATCCCAGGCGCGCTCTGTGCCTGCTTCCACGCCTGCCTTGCCGGAAACCACGATGATGGCAGCGTCCGCGACGGAAATCGCTTCTTCTACTTCGCCGATAAAATCAAAATAACCGGGCGTATCCAGAATGTTGATCTTGCAGTCCTGCCATTCCAGCGGTACAAGCGACGTTTTGATGGAAATCCCTCTCTTCTGTTCCTCCTTGGCAAAGTCGCTGACAGTGTTTCCGTCTTCCACCTTACCCATGCGGGAGGTCAGTCCTGCCATGTAGCACATGGCCTCTGTCAGAGTGGTTTTTCCAGCTCCGCCGTGACCTAGAAGTACAACGTTTCTGATTTTGTCGGTTGTGTAGACTTTCATACTTTCTCCTCCGGTTCCTTTATTGAATTCACATGAAAAATCGGTTATATTTATACGAAACTTGCTTTGAAACCGCATCATGTGCGCATCCTTTCTTAATTGTACTAAATGGTATTTATAAATACAAGTTGGAGAATCTTATGCGATATCAGAAAATCGGCTTTATCGGTCTTGGCCTGATCGGCGGGTCCATTGCCCGTGCCATCCGCAAAAAACACTCCGAAATTACCATGATCGGCTATACCCCGCACGCGACAACGGTCCTTGCCGCCATGGAAGACGGCGTGATCGATGAAAAGGCGGATGCGATCGATGCTTCCTTCTCAGACTGCGACCTCATCTTCTTGTGTGCACCTGTATCCGATAATACAAAAAACCTCATCGCCCTCCTTCCCTACATCACGAAAAAGACGATCCTCACGGATATCGGAAGCGTCAAAAAACCGATCCATGAAGCGGTGAAGGAACAGGCCTTATTTGCCAACTTTATCGGCGGCCATCCCATGACCGGTTCCGAGCGCGTGGGATATGCCAATTCTAAGGCCATCCTCATGGAAAATGCCTACTACGTCCTGACCCCGGAAAAAGATGTTCCGCAGGAAGAAACGGATGAACTGCAGACCTTTGTCAAAAGTCTCGGCGCGATTCCTCTGATCGCCGATCCCGCCGTGCATGATTTTGCAGTCGCGGGCATCAGCCATCTTCCGCATGTGGCGGCTTCGGCCCTTGTCAATGTCGTGAAAACGAGTGATGAAAACAGCGGTCTGATGAAGATCCTCGCCGCCGGCGGGTTTAAGGACATCACCCGGATCGCTTCCTCTTCCCCTTCCCTGTGGCAGGGGATCGTGCAAAACAACAAGAAGAACGTCCTTACCATGCTGGATCTCTATATCCGCGGCCTTCAGGATGTCCGGGAAACCATTACCGAAGACGACAGTGAGGAACTGACCGGCTTTTTTGCCGAAGCGAACGACTACCGGAGCAGTTTTGCCAGCACTTCCGCGGGCCCCATCTTAAAGCAGTATGTTCTGTATATGGAGATTGAGGATAAGCCCGGCGAACTCCTTCGCGTCATTGAGCTTCTTTACGGGGAGACCATCAACATCAAGAACCTGGAAATCACACACAACCGGGAAACCCAGGACGGTGTCCTGAAGATCGAGTTTGATCATGACAAAGACTTACAGCGCGCCAGAGTGATCTTAAAAGATCACGGTTATTACACGGAGATTCGGAATTAATATGACATCCTTTACCTCTTTGCGGGGGGAACTGCAGGTACCTGCCGACAAATCCATCTCTCACAGAGCCCTGATCTTCGGGTCTCTTGCTACCGGAACGACCAGGATCCGGCATTTTTTAAACAGCGACGACTGCCTTTCTACGATGGCTATCTTCCGCCGCCTGGGGATCGCCATACAGACGGATCAGGATCATTCGGAAGTGACCGTTACGGGACAGGGACTCTACGGTCTGCAGTCCTCTTCCGAGGAACCTGTCTCCTTATACTGCGGAAACAGCGGCACCACGATGCGGCTCCTTTCGGGGGTCCTTGCCGCGCAGCCTTTTTCTTCGTATCTGTACGGAGATGATTCCCTGAATAAGCGGCCCATGAAACGCGTTATGCTGCCCCTCTCCATGATGGGCGCTTCTCTTTGCAGCGAACAGGACAATGACTGTGCGCCGCTCCTCATTCAGGGCGCCCCTTTAAAAGGGATCCGTTACCTCTCTCCCGTTTCTTCGGCACAGGTCAAGAGCGCCGTTCTTCTGGCGGGACTCTATGCCGAAGGCGAAACAAAGGTAATCGAACCCTCCGTCTCCAGAGACCATACGGAACGGTTCTTAAAAGCATTCGGCGCAGAGGTGAATGTCAAGGACATCTCAGAGGATGACAGGGGAAGTTATTTTGCAAGCGTGATGCACTGTGAATCTCTTTCCGCGCAGGAAGTCTTTGTGCCGGGGGACCTTTCCTCCGCCGCCTATTTCCTGGTGGCTGCTTCCCTGATCAAGGGCTCTTCTCTTACCCTGAGACAGGTCGGCATCAATCCGACCCGGTCCGGGATCCTGACCGTACTCGGAGAAATGGGTGCGGAGTTCACCGTGGAAAATGTTTCTCTCTTTCTGGAGCCGTATGCAGACCTTACGGTCACCGAGGCTCCCTTAAAGGGAACGGTCATGGAAGGATCCATGATCCCGCTCCTCATCGATGAACTGCCCATCCTTTGTATTGCCGCATTGTTTGCGGACGGAAAAACGATCATCAGAGATGCTTCCGAGCTGCGCGTCAAGGAATCGGACCGGCTGCATGCCCTCTGTGAGAACCTGACGGCCATCGGCGCGGAGGTCACGGAGACTCCTGACGGGCTTACGATCCAAGGGAATAAACCGCTGCACAGTGCAAAGATCAAGACGTACGGCGATCACCGGATTGCCATGAGTTTTGCCATTGCGGAAGTGATCGGGAAGACAAGATTCGGAAACGACTTTTCCCTGCCGCTCGATGATCCGGACTGCGTAAAAATCAGCTACCCGGAATTCTTTCAGGATCTGGAGAAACTTTGCCGATGAATAACAGGAAAACGATCCCTCTTCAAATCTTAGCCCTTTACCTGATCTGGGGATTCACCTGGGTCGTCATGCGCTTTGTCAGCGGGCACGCTACTCCGTCTGTTATCGTGTTTGTCCGCTTACTGCTCAGCACATTGATCGCCTTTGTGCTTTGTTTCCTGAAAGGAAACATATTGCCGAAAGCCTCGCAGCTTCCGTACATCGCTGCAAGCGGCTTTCTTTTGATGTTCCTGCATCATCTCTTTACCCAGACGGGGACCGGACACCTGGGGTCGGGGCTTTCCGCCGTGATCGATCACACGATGCCTTTGTGGGTCACGATCATCGCCGGCCTGACCATCGGGGAAAGTCTCTCCCTGCGAAAGATGATCGGTGTCCTCTTCAGCATCGCAGGACTCATCGTCTTCATGCGGATCACGCAGTCGGAAGACATCCGGTATATC
>JAGAHC010000075.1 GCA_017627275.1 Lachnospiraceae bacterium | reverse complement strand
CGTCCCTGAGGAAACCGGTTCCCAAAAGCGGGACCGGTTTCCTCAGGGACGGTGGTTCCTCCTGATTTCCCGATTGGATGAGGGCAATGGAACCACTGTCTTCAGAAGAAAGTGGTTCCTTTGAGGGTGTGCTATAATACAGTAGACTGACAGTTTTCTTCTGAGGAAAGAAAGGGACGCGGATGAGAGGGTTTGCAATTGCGATCTTTTATTTTCTGGTAATGGCACTGATCGGCGGCAAGAACAAGGCGAAGAAAAAGCCGTCTGCAGACGGTATGGAGCGGCCGAAGGACGTCGTGCAAAAGCCTGCGGGAAAGCAGGCGCGGTCCTTTAGGAAGACGGTCGCGGACGACGGGCATGTGCTCTCCGGGAAGGACGATCCGACCTGCAGGCGCTTCGGACACAGGCACTTAAGTGACATGGATCCCAGATACATCGTGCATGACGAGCCGCTCGGCGAGGATTACATCACGCTGAACGGAATGCGTGTGCGCTTAAAAGATGCCGACAAGATCTTCTGCAGATAAACAGGATACCATTGACAGATTACTTCAAAACATCAGACACAAAGGATAAACAAAACTCCATGAAAGAAATCAGAAGAATACTGAGGACCACGCTTGCCCTGGTGCTGCTTGCAGGGTTATTTACGATGACGACAGGGTGCGCCGCACAGCTTGCGGAGTCCGCGCAGCAGCAGGAAGAAAAGGAACAGGACGAAAGCGGACAGAGTACGGAGCAGGCAGGATCAGAAGAAGCGCCCGCAGAGGAAACGGAGAGCGAGCGCTTTGCTGCGTATCTGCAGAACTACGTTCAGGAAATGGTGATGGAAGATTACACCACCATGCACTGGGCCTATGCTGATCCCGAAGCCCGCGGCATCGACCGAAGCAAGGTGGAGGTGACCCTCGGCGATGTCCTCACCGATACGGAAAAGACACTGGAAGATATCAGGGAACTGCGGGAAGCGATCGCGGGGTTCGATTTAGACAAACTGGACGAAGAGCAGCAGGACATCTGCGACGCGCTCCTGATGGATGCGGATATCACGGAGAAGCTTTGCGATGACAAGTATTACGGCCTCGACAATATCTGGAGTTCCTCGGGCGGCGTCCATCAGGTTCTGATCTCGCATTTTTCAGAGTATTCCCTTTACAACGAGCAGGATCTGAAAGACATGATCACGCTCCTCTACGACGTGCCGC
The DNA here is from genome assembly GCA_017627275.1 of Lachnospiraceae bacterium. Lineage (GTDB taxonomy): Bacteria > Bacillota > Clostridia > Lachnospirales > Lachnospiraceae > CAG-791. The sequence continues at coordinate 20,873 of JAGAHC010000075.1, read as the reverse complement.
GCTTTGTGGACGATGCGCTGGCCTACACGAGAGAGCAGGCGGAAATGGGGACGCTGATGTTTGACTACGAGTCCGTGCTCGATGTATGCGTCGGCGCGCTGGATGCGCAGGAAAACTCCGCCATCGTCAAAGCCATCGAGAAAGACATCGATGGTCTGGGTCTGGATGCGGCAAAGGCAGACGCGTACAAGGAAGAGGTGCGCAAGGCCATGGACGAAGCCTTCTATCCGGCGTATGAAACCATGATCGAGGAACTGCAGAAACTGCGGAACAAGATCCAGCCGCTGCAGGGCCTTTCTTCCCTTCCGAACGGGAAGGAGTACTATGAATTGCTGGTACAGGACAGCGTCGGCAGCATGGACGGCATCGAAGAAGTCCGTGCGCTCCTGGAAGAGGGAATGCAGGACGCCATCACGGACATCCAGGTGCTCCTCATCAAAAACAAGGACCTGAATTATACCGACCCGCTGGCACTGACGACGGAGTTTGAAAGCATCGAAGACATCCTGACCTACCTGGAAGAGCACTATGCGGAGACCTTCCCGGCGGTGAAGGAGATGCCTTACGAGCTCGAGGGCCTCTCTGATGAGCGGGCAGCAGACTTTTCCGCGTACTTCGTGATCCCGCCGATCGACCTGCGCAGGGATTACGAGATCCGCTACAATGCGCTCTCCATCGGGAATGATGCAAAGTCCATCGACATGTACCAGACGATCTCGCATGAAGGGATCCCGGGGCATATGTATCAGATGCAGTACAACCACGAGAATCTGAAATATGATATCCAGTCGGTATTCCGCAAAACGGGATTCTCGGAAGGCTGGGCCACTTACGCGGCGGAAGAGGGGTTGAAATATCTTGATATCGACCCGACACTGCTTCGTTACTATAACGATTACAATACGTATCTGAACACCATGGGGGCGCTCATGGAACTCGAGATCCACTATGACGGAGCGAGCATCGACGACTTCAAGGAGAACTACGGCATGCTGATGATGGAGGATGCGATCGAGGACATCTATTCTCATTTGTCCGATAATGTGATTTACTATATGCCGTACTACTACGGATACCATCGGCTGGCTGACATCCGCGAGGAAACGGAAGAAGCGATGGGAGAGAAGTTTGATCCGGTGCAGTTTCATGACGCGGTATTAAAGCGCGGCAGCACCATGTTTGAGATCGTAGAAAGAAACGTCGAGCGCTACATAGAAAGCGCCGAGTAACAGAAAGGAAACGATATGCCGATACAGATCAACAGCTTTATGGGAAAATTCGGGTTCTTTGCGAGACAGCACTTTCCGATGCTGGCAAGCGATGCCTATCTGAAACTGCAGTTTGTCACGAGGGGAAAACTGCAGACCAAGTACTGCGAATACTTTTTGAATGCGGAGGAGGTCCCGCAGCCGAACGTCGTCAACATCGAGACGATCAACCGCTGCAACTCGACCTGCGCCTTCTGCACGGCAAACATTCACGCGGAAAAGCGTCCGTTCATGAAGATGGATGAAGCGCTGTACCGCTCCATCATCGATCAGCTGGCCGACTGGGGATACAAGGGCCACCTGACGCTTTACGGCAACAACGAGCCGCTCCTGGACACAAGGCTGGTGGAGTTCCATAAGTACGCGCGGGAAAAACTGTCGGAGAGCTTTATCTTCTGCTCGACCAACGGACTCATCCTCACGATCGAAAAGGTGGATGAGTTAAAGCCCTACATCAATCAGCTCATCATCAACAACTATGCCAACGAGTATAAGCTGCACGACAACCTGCAGAAGCTCTACGAACATGTGAAGGCTCATCCGGACGAGTACAAGGACATCGACATCGTGATCCAGATGCGTTACCTGCAGGAGGTCCTGACCAACCGCGCGGGAAGCGCGCCCAATAAACAGGCCACGGAGAAGGTGATCACGGAGACCTGCCTCCTGCCGTTCACCGATGCGTGGATCATGCCGAACGGAAAGCTGGGCTTATGCTGCTGCGACAACTTTGAAGTGACTGACTTTGGCGACCTGACGACCACCCCGCTCAAAGAAGCCTGGGGGAGCGAAAAGTTTCAGGAGGTGCGGCGCAAGATCGCGGAAGGAAGACAGGAGTATCCTTTCTGTAAGCACTGTGATTTCATCGACGCCGGATTCCGGATGGCAATGGTAAAGAACATCCTTGCCGGCAACGTGGAAGCGGCACACAAACAGGGCGGACACGAACGTACGTAAGTAAGAAAGTAAGCGGATCAGTCGCTCCCCAGCACGTGGAGTGACTCGTCATACGTAAATGTCTCCGCGCTCTCGATGTGTTCGGAGACAACACGGAAAACCGGATCTTCCGGAGCGGAAGGATACACGGCTTCCAGCGTGAGAACCAGCTGCCCGCGCTCCCCGTAGGGGAAGGTCCCGGAAATGGTTTTTTCGGTGCCGGCATAAAATGCGGATTCATCTACTGCATCGTCATACAGACGGTGCAGTTTTTTTGCGGTCTCTGCCTTGAAGGCTTCCGCTTCGCTCAGCGCCTGATAATAACTCTTCGTCTCTTCGGCGTACCGTTTGGAGAGCGAAAGGTCGCTCTGTGCGATGGAAGTGGAGAGGACGGCAAAGCCCAGGAGGCTTAACGTCACGAACATCGTCAGCAAAAGAGAGATCCCGGAATGCGCGATCTGCGGCTTTAACGGAGTCACGGCGCCACCTCCTCTCTGTACGAGGATACGGTAAGCGTATAGATGGCCGGGTCTTTCTGCGTGGCCGTTTCTTCTGTACCAACGACCGTGATCTCTGCGGTCTGAAGCCCTGCCTCTTCTTCGGTCACGGAAAGCGTCGCGTGATAGTCTGCCTCTTCCGAAGCGGGAATGCTTTTCCAGTCCTCATCAAAAGCGATCGTGACCGCGCCGGTATCGGAGTCGGAGACGGCGTGCGGGTAAAGCTTTTCAATCGCTTCGAAAGAATCAGACGCGTCATCCCCTGCGCGGAAAGCTTCCGCCAGGTTCTGGGCGACGATAACGGCCTGCGTGGTTTCTTCGGTCCTTTGGCTCAGCGTGTTCGCGTGGGAAAAGAAGCGCACGCAGACGATGCTTGCGAGGCTTAGGAAAAATACCGACAGGATGATCTCGATCAGCAGCAGGGAGGAAGTGTTCTGCTTCAAGGCGCCACCTCCTCTCCGGGCAGCGTGTGCAGGAGAAACCGGGACTCTTTTCCGTCTACGGTCAGGGCCACGTAAAGCGCATCCCCTTCTTCCTGAAAAGTCATGCTGTCAGCGGGTGTCACGGCAAGGCCGGCCGAGGCATGCATCTTGGCGGCGTCGGAGGGCATGAACAGCTCTTTCAGATTGCCGCCGTCTGCGTACAGATAGGTAATGTAATCGGCGTCCTGAATGGTGGTCTTCAAGGCAAGCGCGGGGATCCCGTCGATCTCGTCCACCTTTACGGCGCCCGCGGTTCCGTATCCGCGCACCTTCTGTGTGACATAGGCGATGGGCGTGCGCAGACGCTCGTTGGCGTCAGCCTTTGCGAGAAGGTTTTTATAGACGCCGGTGCCCGCGCCGATCAGGAAAAGACCAAGGACGACGGACAAAACCAGAACGCCTAAGACAAAGAGGATATCGATGATGTGCTGCGAACTCTTCCCCTGCATTTAACGCTCCTTTCCCTCTTTTAACGGGATCACGTTGTAGTCGGGGCGGAGATTGCTCGCGATGGGACGGTAGTCGATATAAAAGCTGTCCCGGTCATAGGAGAGTCCGTAATGCGTTTCCAGATAAGCGATATCCGGCGGATAGCTTCCTTCCAGCGCGTAGCAGTTGGTGACAGCGCGGTCGAGCGCGCGGGTGAGGACCAGCTCACGCTGCGCGTAGGTTCGCTCCTGCAAAACAGCGGAGTAGCGGACCGCGCCGTAGAGAACGGCGGCGGCAACAAACAGGCTGATGATAAGCAGAAACGGAGGAACGGTGCGCCTTCTTTTCATGCGCTCACCCGATGTCGGAAAGGACGCCCAGAAGCGGCATGATGACAGATAAAAGGATCGCGCCGATCACGACGGAAAGAATGATGACCAGCGTCGGTTCGATGGCGGAGAGGAAGGAAGAAAGGCGCCTGACGGTGCGGCGGTCATATTCCTCCGCAATCTCCTGCATGACTTCGTCCGTGCCCCCGGTGCGGGAAGAAACCTCGAGCATGCGCAAATGGAAATGCTCGAAGAGGTGTGCTTCTTCGATGGCGTCGACCAGGGGAACACCCTGCTCGACCTTTTCGGCGCTCTCTTTGATGCGCGTCCGGATTTCTTCATTTCCGACGATGTCTGCGGACAGATCCATGGATTCCTTTGTCCGAAGGCCGCTCTTTAAGGAAAGCGCCATGCCGGAAGCAAAGCGTCCGCAGGCAATGTCTTCCTGCAGCGCTCTGGTCGGCCCGAACTTGAGCAATAAGGAACGAAAGACGCCGCGGCCCTTTTCGGTGAGAGCAAAGAACAGGATCAGGCACAGCATCGCAAGCAGAAACAGATTGATGATAAACGAGTAGCGGGAGAGCGCGTTTCCGAACTGCAAAAGCGCCCCGGAAATGCCGCTCATGGAAGAGCCCATCTCTTCAAAGACCTGCTGAAACACGGGCAGGACGAATCGAAGGACCACCATCACGACGATGAGCATCAGCCCGACCATGATGACGGGGTACAGGACGGCGCTCTTGATATTCTGTCTAAGCGTATCCTCCTTTTCATAATAGGAGGCCAGAGAATCCGCTACGGTATCAAGACGCCCGGTCTCTTCGCCGAGCCGCATCAGAGACACGACATAGTCGGGGAACATCTTCGAGTCCTCGAGCGCTTCGTGAAAGCGCATGCCGGTATTTAAATTTTCTGACATCTTTGTCAGAAAATTGTTGTAATACGAATCGGTGGTGTCTTCCTTGAGGATGGAAAGCGCTTCCATCGGCCCGATGCCGGCGGAAAAAAGTCTCGCCATCTGTCTGCAGAAAGAAGAGATCTCGTAATAGTTTAAGGGTTTTGTTCCGGTTTTCATAAAGACGGTCCGCCCCGTTTCATCAATACATGTACAAAGTCCGGTACTGGCTGTTATCCATGAAGGATTCAAGCTCTTCCGTACCTTCGCTGGCGGCGATGGTGGGATCCATCAAAGACCAGTCGTTGCCGTCAAAGCGGATGATGCCGCCGACCCAGCCGACTTCCTGAATGTAGGTGCTGATCCACGCGTGATAGAGGGAACCGGCGTAGCCGATCTCGAGCCGCGCGGGGATCTTCTGCGAGCGGAGCATGGAGCACATGACCGAGGAGTAATCGAAACAGATGCCCTTCCCGTCGGATAAGACCTTATCGACATCGGGGATGTAGCCGCTCTTTACGGTGTTTGCCTTTTCATAATCATATTCCAGAACGGAAGTGACGTAATCGTAAATCGCCGCCACCGCTTCCAGATCGTCGTTCACGGGATAGCAGACATCGGCTGCCCGCTTCACGACCGTGGAGTCGGCATCGAAGTCCACATAGGTATTCGGATAAAGGAAGGCGCTTAACGGATCCTCCATCGTGACTTTTAAGTCCTGCGAAAAGATGGTGACGTACATATTGTCCTGGATGTTGGAGTAGACGCCCACGTGATAGGTGCCGCTTCCTAAGGAAAGCGGGATCGTCGTATAGCCGGTGCCGGGATAGAGGTTGTAGGTATAGACGACGTCGTTCGGCGCTGTGACCTGCATCTTGATCTTCGAAGCGTCGGCGCCGCACTTGACCATGATGTAGCCGTCTTCCATATGGGAAGCATCCAGGAGGACGTCATTTTCCTTGAAGATCCGGTTGCCGTCGGCTTCGGGCACAAGGCACTCCGGGGTGTTGTCGCGTTCCCCCTTGGGAAGAGAGGGGTCGACCTCATAGGCATCCGCCTTCTGCTGCGGCCTTTCCTGCGGTGTTTCCGGGAACATGGTCGGTGCCTGGGGGCGGTTCATCAGCCTGAAAAGCAGGATGACGCCGATGATAATGATGCCTGTGATCAGTAATCTTCTCTGTTTGTCGCTCATGGATTTTCCTTTTTACTCACGTCCTGTCCTTTTAAGAGTTGACAGGATAGTGTATTTTAGTACGTAGTGGTCACAAAAGACCAAACTACATTATAACATGTTCATGAAAAAAGAAAATCATACGCCCTCGAAAAGGGAAATCAGGACCTGGCAGATCTGGGAGCATCTGACCATTGCACTGAGTGTCATCCTCGTGGTGGCTCTGGGTGTCTTTGTGGTGCGGACAGCAGAGGCAGGTTCTTCCTATTTGGGAGAGGACCTGATCGAAAAGGTGAATCCCGCGGAGCTGGCCGCCCTGGAGGCGGAAAGCATTGCCGCGGAAGAGGCGGCGCTCCTTGAAGAAGCGGCCATGCAGGAAGAGACGGCCGAAGAGGAGATCGTCGAGGAGCCGGATACGACGGTGGACAACTTCACCATTTTCATCGGAGACTCCCGCACGGTGCAGATGGAAAAGGCAGTGGAATACGATGACGAGAAGGCTGCCTTTGTCGCGGAAGCGCGCATGGGATACGACTGGTTTGTCCAGTACGGGATCTGGCAGGCGGAATCGCTGATCAAAAACGGCGCCACAAACATCGTGATCAACATGGGCGTCAATGATGTCAGCAACATCGACCGTTACGTGACCGCGGTCAGCCAGCGGGTCGACGACTGGACGGCGAAGGGGTGCAAAGTCTTTTACGAATCCGTCAATCCCGTGAATGAGAATCCGTCTTCTCCCACCAATGCCCAGATCGAGGAGTTTAACGAAATCATGCAGGAGAATCTTCCGGAGGAAGTGTACTGGATTGATTCCTACCATTATCTGACGGAGAACGGGTATACGGCGGCCGACGGCGTGCATTACTCCGAAAGCACCTATCAGAGACTGTACGATTTTCTGCTTTCCGAGATCGCGCCCATAGACTGAAAAAGAGCGGAAAAAACAGGGCTTTTCTTCTTGACGAACAAAGAAGAACGGTGCTATAGTAGAGTCCGAGATTGCAACAGGTCTCTATTTTTTTTGCACTAAATTTTTGGACTGTTGTTTTTTATGATGTCCATTGCACAGTAGGAGGAAAAAATGCGCACGAGAATCACCCTTGCATGCACGGAATGCAAAAACCGCAACTACGATACGACCAAGGATAAGAAGACCCATCCCGACCGTATGGAGATCAAAAAGTATTGCAGATTCTGCAAGAGACATACTTTACACAAGGAAACCAAGTAAAGAGGGGAAGGCGTTATGAGCGACGCACAGGGAAAGAATACAAACGAAGAATCCAGAGCGGGCGGCTTTTTCAAGGGCGTTAAGACAGAATTCAAAAAGATCATCTGGCCGGATCGCTATACCGTCGGCAAGCAGCTCGCGGCTGTGCTTTGCGTGACGGTGCTGACCGGTATTCTGATTGCGCTGGTGGACTATGTTTCCAGATATCTGATCAACTTTATTGTAGGACTGGGCGCATAACAACCATCCGCAAAATAAGAGGAAGAAGTATGGCAGAAGAAAAGAAGACCACTGCCGGAATTCGCGTGAAACAGGGCGTGCTTCCCGGAGTACGGGAGATCAAACGTCCGGACTTTACAAAGAAGGCAGCAGACATAGAGAAGGCCGAAGAAAAGCGCAGAGAGGAAAAAGAGGCGAAGGCGGCACTGACGCAGGGCGAGGCACAGGACCTTGTCGATGAGGCAATGGTGCAGCAGAGCCTTGAAGCGCAGGAGAACAGCGCGGACGGAGAAGTCCTCGACGAAAGCGCCATTTCCGACGAAGCGCGCTGGTATGTGGCACATACCTATTCGGGATACGAGAACAAGGTCAAGGCCAACATCGAAAAAACCATCGAGAACAGACACCTGGAGAATCAGATTTTTGAAGTGCGCGTACCCATCCAGGATGTCATCGAGATCAAGAACGGCGCCAGAAAGACCGTGCCGAAGAAGATGTTCCCGGGCTATGTCCTTGTCAATATGATTATGAACGACGACACCTGGTATGTCGTGCGTAATACGCGCGGCGTGACCGGTTTTGTCGGACCGGGATCCAAACCGGTCCCGCTTTCGGAAGCGGAAATGAGACCGCTCGGCATCCAGGTGCAGAACGTCACCTGCGATTTCGAAGTGGGCGACAACGTGGTCGTCATCGCCGGTGTCTGGAAGGATACCCTCGGTAAGGTCCAGAAGATTGACTTCGGTAAGCAGACCGCGACCATCACCGTCGAACTGTTCGGACGTGAGACACCGGTCGAGATCAGCTTCGCGGAGGTTAGGAAGAGCAACTGACTAGCCCCTAAAAAAACGAAAGCGACTGCGCAGCAGGCATTTTCGTTTTTGGGGCGTATCGCGAGAAAACGCGGATGCGAAGCAGCCGCATGAGCACCGTAAGGTGCGGGTTTTCGAGCCCAACAGCCCCGAAAAAAACCAAGAGGGTTTCGTAACTTCGGTTACGTGATCATAAGTAAGTGAAAAGAAGTGGGAGCAGCGCCACTGCGAACACCACAAAGGAGGTAAGAAATGGCAAAGAAAGTAGAAGGTTACATCAAGTTACAGATCCCCGCCGGCAAAGCGACACCCGCTCCCCCGGTAGGACCTGCGCTTGGTCAGCACGGCGTTAACATCGTCGAGTTCACCAAGCAGTTCAACGCAAAGACAGCCGACCAGGGCGATCTCATCATCCCGGTCGTCATCACTGTCTATGCAGACAGAAGCTTCAGCTTCATCACCAAGACTCCGCCGGCTCCGGTGCTGATCAAGAAGGCATGCAAACTGGAGAAGGCATCCGGTGTCCCGAACAAGGAAAAGGTCGCAACGATCTCCAAGGAAGAGATCCGCAAGATCGCAGAACTGAAGATGCCGGACTTAAACGCAGCCAACATCGACACAGCCATGACCATGATCGCAGGCACGGCCCGCAGCATGGGCGTTGTCGTCGAAGAGTGATCGGACCGCGATAGAAAGGAGTAAACGATGAAGCACGGAAAGAAATACAATGAGGCGGCCAAACTCGTCGACCGCACCAAATTATACGAACCCGAAGAAGCGGTAGCGCTTGTCAAGAAGACTGCGACCGGCAAATTCGATGAAACGGTGGAACTGAACATTCGTACCGGCTGTGATTCCCGTCATGCGGACCAGCAGATCCGCGGCGCGGTCGTCCTTCCTGCCGGCACCGGCAAAAAGATGCGTGTGCTCGTTTTCGCAAAAGATGCGAAGCTGGATGAGGCACAGGCAGCAGGCGCCGATCACGTCGGCGGCGAAGAACTCATTCCGAAGATCCAGAATGAGGGATGGCTTGACTTCGACGTTGTCGTTGCAACGCCCGACATGATGGGTGTCGTCGGCCGTCTCGGTAAGGTGCTGGGCCCCAAGGGCCTGATGCCGAACCCGAAAGCCGGCACGGTCACCATGGATGTTGCCAAGGCTATCGACGAGATCAAGTCCGGTAAGATCGAGTACAGACTGGACAAGGCCAACATCATCCACTGCCCGATCGGCAAGGCAAGCTTCACGGAAGAGCAGCTTTTACAGAACTACAACGCACTGCTCGATGCCATCGAAAAGGCAAAACCGTCGACCGTTAAGGGCCAGTATTTGAAGAGCATTTCCATGGCTACCACCATGGGTCCTGGCGTAAAGATCATCGCCAACAGATATTAATTCGAACGGATAACAGGAAAGGGGCAGGAAATCGTACCTGCCCCTTTTTTTGCAGACAGGAAATGCCCCTGACCAAAGGAGAAATCATGGAAACAGTATTGCGATCTGTAGAAGCAGTTTTGACGGCGGCGGCCAATCTTTCCACTACGCTGATGGAGCTGTTCGGAATCTGCATCCTTGTGTTCACAGCCGTCAAATGCTTTATAGGCTGGATCAAAAAAGAGGACAATATCAGACTTCCGCTGGCGGAGGGCATTGCGCTGGCGCTGGAGCTCAAACTCGGGGGAGAGGTCCTTCGTACCGTTGTAGTGCGGGAATGGAAGGAACTGGGGATCCTCGGTGCCATCATTCTGCTACGCGCGGCGCTTACTTTCCTGATTCACTGGGAGATCAAAAACGAATCGCTTTCTGAAAAAGCAAACGAAACCGCCTGAAAAATCATAAAAACTATAATAAAATCCAATATTTTTCTGCGTTTTAGTCTCTTTTTCCTTCTGTTTTTTGTATAATGAAAATGGAACAGAAATCAGGCTTTCATGAAATTTTCACATCAGACTCCACGAAAAGGAGGAAGAAACATGAACCGCAGAATGAAACACACTGCAATTCTAGCCATTATCATGACGCTTGTCATGGTATTCTCATCGACGATGACATATCGTTTCGTCAAGGTTTACGCCGATGAACTGATCCAGGAAGAGGCGACGGAGGAACCGGCGCCTGAGCCGGAACCGACCCCTGCGCCGGAACCGGCCCCGGAACCTGAACCGGCCCCTGCACCAGAGCCTTCACCTGCTCCGGAACCGGCCCCTGCACCAGAGCCTTCACCTGCTCCGGAACCGGCCCCTGCGCCAGAGCCTTCACCTGCTCCGACACCGGCTCCTGAGCCGACACCGGCACCTACACCGGAACCGACTCCCGCACCGGAGCCCACACCGGCCCCTACCCCGGAGCCGACCCCGGAACCCACGCCGGAACCTGCTCCGGAACCCACACCGACACCTACGCCCGATCCCATGGATTATGAGATGGTCTGCTATCTTCCGAGTGTTGATTTCGGGACCATGAACGAGGGCGAAGTCTATGGAAGCCAGCAGTTCTCTATCGTCAATACGGGACAGACGGACATCCTGCTCGGATACTTCGCCGCTGATCCGTATGCGGCTTTCCGCGTGGAGTCCCCGGCAACCATGGTGATCAAGCAGGGACAGAACGCCGTTTTCACGGTCAGGGCAGTGGAGAAAACACCGGCCGGCAATTACACGGCATCTTATACGTTCTACAACGTGAATGACCCGCAGCAGTTAAAGACCCTGAAAGTAACGGCCTCCATGAAGGTGCAGAAAGCACAGCCCTACGTAAACAAGATCTCTGTTTCTCCCGGAACGGCAACCGTGCCGCCCGGAAAATCCGTACAGTTCAGCGCCAAGGTAAGCGGCGGCAACGGATACAGTGACGCCGTCACCTGGACAATCGCCGGACAGAATGACGCATCGACCTTTATCGATGCAAACGGCAAACTGAATGTCTCCGCATCGGAGAGCAGCTCCACCATCGTTGTCATCGCCACATCCAGACAGACGCCGTCTGTTTCCGATTCGGCCACCGTCAGCGTGAAAGCGGGCGACCACGTCGTCAGCGTCAAGGCCAAGCCCATTGACGGCGGCAATGTCGCAGGCGGCGGAAGCGTCAAGAACGGCGGCAGCATGACGCTGATCCAGGCCGCAAACAACAACTACCGGTTTGTCGGCTGGTATGAGAACAATGCACAGATCTCCACGGCGACCAAGCTGCAGTTAAAGACGATCACGGCAGACCGGAACATTGAAGCAAGATTTGAGAGAGTCACCTGCAACGTCAAAGTCAGCGTCAATGATAAGAACCGCGGCACCGTGGAAGGCGGCGGAAGCGTCAAGTACGGCGGCAACGTGGTCTTAAAGGCCAAGGCCAAAAACGGGTACGCGTTCGAAGGCTTCTATGAGAACAATAAGAAGATCGCGACGTCGGCGTCGCTCCAGTTAAACAATGTCACCACAGACCGCAACATCACCGCTTCCTTCAAGTCGACCCACTATAATGTCAACGTGAACATCACTCCCGCCAACAGCGGGACCGTGACGGGCAACGGCAAACATAAGGAAGGGGAAAACGTCCGGGTAAAGATCACGCCGGCAAAGGGTTACTATTTTGTCGGATGGAGCGTGAACAACCAGATCGTTTCCAACGCAGACACGTATGCGATCGATAAGATCAAGGCGGACTATAATCTGACGGCCGTCTTTGCACCTTACAATGCCAAGACCTATACGATCAAAGCCATCATCGCCAATGACGGCGGCGGCATCGTCCCCGGCGGCGAGAACTATGTCGCCGAAGGATCGAACGCGGTCTACAACATCGTGCCGCTTGCCGGCTATAAGGTCCTGGCAGTCTCCGTCGACGGAAAATCTGTCGGAGCGGTCACGAGCTACACCTTTACCAATGTCAAGGAACCGCACTCTATCGCGGCAAGCTTTATCAAAGTAGAAACCCCGGCACCGCAGCCTTCGGGCGGAAACGGATCGCCGGCTGCCCCTGCGGCGCCTGCAACGCCTGCGGCACCTTCCACACCGGCAGCCCCTGCACAGCCTGCCGCCAAGTATGACCAGGAGACGGCATCCCAGGGAGCTTTGCCGGAACAGATCATCGAAGAAGACGCGAGCCTCCTGCCTGCAGAACCGGAAGCGGTGATCATTCCGGAAGAAGCGGAAGCGGCGGTCGTGCGGGAAGAAACCGGCATCATTGCCAAGTACGGCCTGACGGAAGACTATGTAAAGACGCTGATCGAAAGCAATGAAGATCTGCCGCTCTTACGCGCGGCCTTTGACGAAGGTTTCCTCCAGGTCACCATCAACAGCAGCTTCTCCTCGCACCAGCAGGAGACTTCGGAAGAACTGTATTATTCGGAGCCGACACTTCAGAACTTTGAAGAGATCGTTGCCAGCGAACTGTCGACCGGCGAAAAGCTGGCAGTTCTACGGGGCGACCCGACCATGTTCAACGTCAGCCTGACAGAGAACGCGGAGCACATCAGCAGCGACCTGAAGAAGAAGATGGAGAGCAAGGTCGGTTATAAGGCAATAGACTACTTCGACTTCATCATCCTGAAGACGATCGACGAAAAGACTTCGATGATCACGAATACGTCGAAGGATCTGGAAGTGACGCTGCAGATCCCTGAGAAGCTTTTGAAATCCGGCAGAGAATACTGCATCCTGCGCGAGCACAACGGCGTCGTGGATGTGCTGGACGACCAGGACGACGACCCGAACACGATCACCTTCAGGACAAATCGTTTCTCGGAGTACGCCGTTGCCTACAAGGCGATGAACGTCAACATCATGATCGCCGTCTTCTTTGCCATCGCGATCATCGCGCTCGTCATTGCGGCCATCTGCTACTACAACCTGATCACCTACCGCAGAAGAGCCAGAAGAGCGGCCCGCGCCATGCGAGAGGAATGATCGAATTCAGTAACTGAATAAAAAAGTATCAGCCGAGGAACCACTTTCTTCAGAAGAAAGTGGTTCCTTTTGTGTATAATGAGAACCATGGGCGAAGAACAAAACGAAAAAAGCGGGTGGTTAAAGCACCTTGCGCTGGCCATCCTCATAGCGCTCATGATCGGAGGCGCCGCTTGCGGCGGCCTCAATTATTACCTGCGTAAATGTGAGACCTGCGCGCCGGTGCCGGCGAGCGGGGCGCTTGAACGCGTCTCCGCGGACGAGATCGACAGGAGGCTTGCGGAAAGAGAAGAAGAGCGCAGGCTTGCGGCAGAGAAGAAGGCGGAGGAAGAGCGCCTGAAAAAAGAGGCGGAAGAGGCAGAGCGCCTGCGCCTCGAAGAGGAAGAGCGGATCCGCAACACGCCGGAGACGGTCACCTTCGCGTTTGCGGGGGACATCCTGTTCGACAACCGCTACGCGACCGGGCAGGTCATGGCGGCCCGCGGCGGCTTTGCGCCGTGTCTGAAAAGTGAAGTACAGGACGTGATGCGGGGCGTCGATGTCATGGTCATCAACAATGAATTTCCCTACACCGACGGGAGCTCCCCGCAGCCCGACAAGGAGTATACCTTCCACGCGGGGACATCGACAGCCTCCTGGTTGATCGATGCCGGCATCGACCTGGCGGCGCTTGCGAACAACCACACCTTCGACTACGGGGAGGAAGGGCTTCTTGACACCCTTCATACGCTGGAGGACATCGGCATGCCTTACATCGGGGCAGGCCGGAACCTGGACGAAGCGGCAAAGCCTGCCGTCTACGCATTCGGGGACTTCACCGTTGCCGTCTTAAATGCCACGCAGATCGAGCGATTTGCCGTTGCCAATACCCGCGGCGCGACAGAAACGGAATCCGGGGTCTTCCGGTGCTTTGATCCGGAAGAACTCTATGCCCGCGTTGAAAAGGCAAAAGAAGAATATGATTACGTCATCGTATTCATGCACTGGGGGACGGAGAAGGAAGTGCAGCCCGACTGGGGGCAGCTTGATCAGCAGCAGGGACTTTACGAAGCGGGCGCCGACATCGTGATCGGGGCACACCCGCACGTCCTGCAGGGATTCACCTATATCGGGGAAATGCCCATTGTCTACAGCCTCGGCAATTTCCTCTTCACCTCACACACCCTGGACACCGGCATCATCCGTCTGACCTTTGCGGCAAAGGAAAAGCGGCTCGATTCGCTGCAATTCCTTCCCATGCTGCAGGAAGGATGCGAAGTAAAAATGCTTTCCGGCGAAGAAAAAGAACGCGTCTTAAATGACCTTAGGAACCTGTCGTCCGGCGTCACGATCGACGCCGACGGTTATATCCGGCGCGCAGAGTGATCTTTTGAAAACGGATGAACATTGAAAACTTGCTGAAAAGTATCTTGCGGAATGCCCCTCAATGTGTTAACATCATTTCCGGTTTCAAACCAACAGCCGAAGACAGCAGGTGCCGAAAGGCGTAACAGGCGACATGCGTCGCAACCCGCCGAGGATGAGATTTGAAGAAGCATAAGCTGGCCGCACAGCGGTTTGTCGTATGGACTTTATCTCCTCTGTCTTTTGGCAGAGGAGTTTTCTTTTGATCTCCTTCAAGCGTTCGGTTTATCAATGTGTCGGCATGACACAGGAAAGGAGAAAGAAACATGGCAAAAGTCGAACTGAAACAACCTGTCATCAAAGAGATCTCGGAAAGTATCGAAGGCGCACAGTCTGTTGTGCTCGTTGATCACAGAGGTCTTACGGTGGCACAGGATACCGATCTGCGCAAGCAGCTTCGTGAAGCGGGCGTGTTCTACAAGGTCTACAAGAACACCATGATGAACTTCGCGTTCAAGGATACTCCGTTCGAAGAACTGACGAGCCTTTTGGACGGTCCGAGCGCGATCGCGGTATCCAAGGACGACGCGACAGCGCCGGCACGCCTTCTGGCAAACTTTGCGAAGACCGCACCGATCCTCGAATTCAAAGGCGGTGTCGTCGAAGGCAAGATGTATGACGCGAATGAGATCCAGGAGATCGCGAAGATCCCGTCGAGAGACGAGCTCCTCTCCAAGCTCCTTGGCAGCATCCAGTCGCCGATCGCGAACTTTGCGCGCGTTATCAATCAGATCGCAGAGAAGGGCGGCGCAGGCGAAGCTTCTGAAGAAGCTCCGGCAGCAGAAGCTCCGGCAGCAGAAGCACCTGCGGAAGAAGCCCCTGCGGCAGAGTAAGATTCGGAAAGCGGATCTGCAAGACAAAAGAGTGATTCGAGATAAGAAATATTTGAAAGGAGTACTATCATGGCAAAGTTAACAACTGCAGAACTGATCGATGCGATCAAGGAACTGTCTGTTCTGGAATTAAATGATCTGGTAAAAGCATGTGAAGAAGAATTCGGCGTATCCGCGGCAGCAGGTGTTGTCGTAGCAGCAGCTGGCGGCGCAGCAGGCGGCGCAGCGGCAGAAGAGAAGTCCGAATATGACGTCGAGCTGACAAGCGCAGGCGCCAACAAGATCAAGGTTATCAAGGTCGTTCGCGAACTGACCGGCCTTGGCCTGAAGGAAGCAAAGGACCTCGTCGAAGGCGCTCCGAAGAACGTCAAGGAAGGCGTTTCCAAGGAAGAGGCAGACGACGTCAAGGCAAAGCTCGAAGCAGAAGGCGCACAGGTCACCCTCAAGTAATTTCCACAAAATCTTTTGTGAAAATTCGACAAAAATACAAGATGCAGGACGAAAAATCAAGTCTTGCATCTTGTTTTTTGCTGTGATAAACTGAAATTTGCTTTTTTGCGCCCTATCGGACGCGGTATTTTTGTATGCAGGAGAAAAAGTGCATACAAAGGCTTTTTGTGCTCTAAAGACAAAAGCCGTTTTGTTGCCCGTAAACAAAAGTAAAAACGGAGGACCAGATGGAAAAATACAGAGTACATCCTACCAAGAGCGGGAAAAATACGCGGATGAGTTTTGCCCGCCAGAAGGAAGTTCTGGGCGTACCGAATCTTATTAAGGTACAGAAGGATTCCTACCAATGGTTTTTAGACGAAGGACTGCAGGAAGTCTTTGACGACATTTCTCCGATCGAAGACTACAGCGGACGTCTAAGCCTCTCGTTCGTAAGTTATGAGCTTTGCGAAAAAGATGCGAAGTACTCTATCGACAAGTGCAAAGAGAGAGACGCCACCTATGCGGCGCCCCTCAAGGTAAAAGTGCGCCTGTATGATAAAGAGAATAAGAAGGAGATCAAAGATCAGGAGATCTTTATGGGCGATCTCCCGATGATGACCGAGAACGGTACGTTCGTCATCAACGGTGCGGAGCGCGTTATCGTTTCGCAGCTGGTCCGCTCCCCCGGCATTTACTACAGTATTGATAAAGACAAGTTCGGCACCCAGCTGTTTTCGTGCACGGTCATTCCGGGCCGCGGCGCGTGGCTGGAATATGAGACCGACGCCAACGATGTTTTCTATGCCCGTGTCGACCGTACTCGTAAGGTACCTGTGACCGTCCTCATCCGCGCGCTGGGTATCGGCACGAACGAGGAGATCCTCGAACTCTTCGGAGACGAGCCGAAGATCCTGGCGAGCTTCGCCAAGGATGCGTCGCATGACTACGAATCGGGACTCCTGGAATTATATAAGAAGATTCGCCCCGGCGAACCGCTTTCCGTGGAAAGCGCGGACAGCCTGGTGAATGCCATGTTCTTTGATGCCAGACGTTATGACCTGGCCAAAGTCGGCAGATATAAGTTTAATAAGAAACTCGCCCTGCGCAACCGCATCCGCGACTGCGTGCTGGCGGAAGATGTCGTCGACGAGGCGACCGGCGATATCCTGGGGAGCGCCGGCGATGTCGTGACCGTGGAGATGGCAGACGAGATCCAGAATGCCGCCATCCCCTACGTGGTCGTCAAAACGGAAGACCGCGACGTGAAGGTCTTAAACAACCTCATGGTCGACATCACACATTACATCGACTGCGATCCGGAAGAACTGGGCATTCGTGAGAAGGTCTACTATCCGGTCTTAAGAGAACTGCTGATCCAGTTCCAGGACAATACGCATCCGGAAGGACTGGCGGAAGCCATCCGCAAGAGCGTGAACGAACTGGTGCCGAAGCACATCACCAAGGAAGACATTCTCGCAAGCATCAACTACAACATCCATCTGGAGCACGGCATCGGGAGCGATGATGACATCGACCATCTCGGCAACCGCCGTATCCGCAGCGTCGGCGAGCTTCTGCAGAACCAGTACCGCATCGGTATCTCCCGCATGGAGAGAGTGGTCAGAGAGCGCATGACGACACACGATGCTTCCGAAGAAGTGTCACCGCAGGCCTTCATCAACATCAAGCCGGTGCAGGCAGCCGTGAAGGAATTCTTCGGTTCTTCACAGCTCTCCCAGTTCATGGATCAGAACAACCCGCTGGGCGAACTGACACACAAGAGAAGATTGTCCGCCTTAGGTCCCGGCGGTCTCTCGAGAGACCGTGCCGGATTCGAGGTCCGCGACGTTCACTATACGCATTACGGCAGAATGTGCCCGATCGAGACCCCTGAAGGTCCCAACATCGGTCTGATCAACTCCCTTGCCTGCTATGCGCGCATCAACGAGTACGGCTTCATTGAGACCCCGTACCGCTACGTTGACAGAAAAGACCCCAACAATCCGGTCGTCACCGACAAGGTCGTATATATGACGGCGGATGAGGAAGACAACTACCATGTCGCACAGGCGAACACCGAGCTGGATGAGAAGGGACACTTTGTTTCCAACACAATTTCCGGCCGTTACAAAGCGGAGACATCTTCCTATCCGAAGACCATGTTCGAATACATGGACGTCTCCCCGAAGATGGTGTTCTCCGTGGCAACATCGTTGATCCCGTTCCTGGAAAACGATGACGCGAACCGCGCGCTCATGGGCTCCAACATGCAGAGACAGGCCGTGCCGCTCATGACCACGCAGGCACCGGTCGTCGGCACCGGCATGGAAGCGAAGGCGGCGGAAGACTCCGGCGTCTGCGTCATCGCCGAGAAGAACGGTACCGTCGAATATGTGGATGCGACGACCATCCGCGTGAAGAACGACGACGGCACCAAGCAGGAATACGAAGTCAAGAAGTTCGAACGTTCCAACCAGTCGAACTGCTATAACCAGCGGCCCATCGTCTTTACGGGCGAGCACGTCGCGGCGGGACAGGTCATTGCCGATGGTCCTTCGACGGCAGGCGGCGAACTCGGTCTCGGAAAGAATCCGCTCATCGGATTCATGACCTGGGAAGGCTACAACTATGAAGACGCGGTCCTCATCAGCGAGAGACTGGTGCGCGATGACGTCTATACTTCGATCCACATCGAAGAATACGAAGCGGAAGCCAGAGACACGAAACTCGGTCCGGAAGAGATCACACGCGACGTGCCGGGTGTCGGTGAAGACGCGTTGAAGGATCTGGACGAAGAAGGCATCATCCGCATCGGCGCATAGGTCCGCGCGGGAGATATCCTGGTCTGCAAGGTCACACCGAAGGGTGAAACGGAGCTGACCGCAGAAGAGAGACTCCTTCGCGCCATCTTCGGTGAGAAGGCAAGAGAGGTGCGTGATACTTCCACCAAGGTGCCGCACGGCGAATACGGTATCGTCGTGGATACCAAGGTCTTCACACGCGCAGGCGGCGACGATCTTCCGCCGGGAGTCAACAAGCACGTGCGCATCTACATCGCGCAGAAGAGAAAGATCTCCGTCGGCGACAAGATGGCGGGCCGTCACGGCAACAAGGGCGTTGTGTCCCGCGTTCTGCCGATCGAGGATATGCCGTATCTTCCCAACGGCCGTCCGCTCGACATCGTGCTGAACCCGCTCGGCGTTCCGAGCCGTATGAACATCGGACAGGTCCTGGAGATCCATCTGGCGCTTGCGGCAAAGGCTCTTGGCTTTGCGATCTCCACACCGGTCTTTGACGGTGCAAACGAAGACGACATCATGGACACGCTCGAGATGGCCAACAGCTATGTCAACGAGCCCTGGTCGGAATTCAAGAAAAAATACAAATCCATTGTGCGTCCGGAGATCATGGACTATCTGGAACAGAATCAGGACCACAAGAAAGAATACGAAGGCGTGCCGATCTCGAGAGACGGCAAAGTGTGGCTGCGCGACGGCCGTACCGGAGAACTCTTTGATTCGCCGGTCACCATCGGCCATATGCACTACTTAAAGCTGCACCACCTCGTGGACGACAAGATTCATGCCCGTTCCACAGGCCCTTACTCTCTGGTCACGCAGCAGCCGCTCGGCGGCAAGGCGCAGTTCGGCGGACAGCGTTTCGGAGAAATGGAAGTCTGGGCGCTCGAAGCATACGGCGCTGCCTATACACTGCAGGAGATCCTGACCGTGAAGTCCGACGACGTCATCGGCCGTGTCAAGACATACGAAGCGATCATCAAGGGCGACAACATCCCCGAAGCGGGTGTGCCCGAATCCTTCAAGGTCCTGCTCAAGGAACTGCAGGCACTGGGCCTGGATGTGCAGGTCTTACGGGAAGACGGTTCGGAAGTCGAGATCTCCGAGAACATCGACTACGGAGACAACACGGCGTATCGTCTGATGGCCAACAACTTCCGCGACTACGGAAGCCCGGACACGGACGAATTGTCGAACGCCGGATTCTCCACCAAGGAGATTGACGCGGAGAAGGGTGAATTCGTCGATACGAACGACTGACGTTAAGACAGATACCCAGGATGCTGCAAGCGGTGAGGACGAGAGTCTTCACATCAATAGAAGGGAAAGGTCAAGCACATGCCAAACAACAAGCAGGCTTACGAACCACTCACATTTGATTCCATCCGGATCGGTCTGGTAGAACCGGACAAGATCCGTAAGAAATGGTCGAAGGGGGAAGTCACCAAACCGGAGACCATCAACTACCGTACACTGAAACCGGAGCGCGACGGTCTTTTCTGCGAGCGGATCTTCGGTCCCACCAAGGACTGGGAGTGCCACTGCGGAAAGTACAAAAAGATCCGTTATAAAGGTGTGATCTGTGACCGCTGCGGCGTTGAAGTCACCAAGTCCAGCGTCCGCAGAGAGCGCATGGGCCACATCGAGCTGGCGGCACCGGTCTCTCATATCTGGTATTTCAAGGGCATTCCGTCCCGCATGGGTCTGGTCCTTGATATGTCCCCGAAGGTACTGGAGAAGATCCTGTACTTTGCCAACTACGTTGTTCTGGACAAGGGACAGACGGATCTGGAATACAAACAGATCCTGACCGAAAAGGAATACCAGGATGCCTGTGACGAATACGGCGCCAGCAAGTTCCGTGCCGGCATGGGCGCGGAAGCGGTAAAGGAACTGCTCCTGGCCGTTGACGTCGACAAAGAATACAAAGAGCTTTCCGAGCAGATGCAGGACGCCTCCGGACAGAAGAAGGCCCGCATCATCAAACGGCTCGAAGTCATCGAAGCATTCCGTGAATCCGGCAATCAGCCGGCATGGATGATCATGGACTGCATTCCGGTCATTCCGCCGGATCTTCGTCCCATGGTACAGCTGGACGGCGGCCGTTTTGCGACGTCCGACTTAAATGACCTTTACAGAAGGATCATCAACCGGAACAACCGTCTGAAGAGACTGTTGGACCTCGGCGCCCCGGACATCATCGTCCGCAACGAGAAGCGCATGCTGCAGGAAGCGG
>JAGAHC010000074.1 GCA_017627275.1 Lachnospiraceae bacterium | reverse complement strand
TGGATTACTTGATACCTACGGAACTGTTTTCTTGTCATAGCGATAATGTCCTTTTTCATGAGGGAATCGTAACACTCACTTGATAGGGGTGACATTTTCCCTGGTTAATTAACAAGGTGACATTTTCGCTGGTTAATCACAGACCTTCCGCCGTCGGGTTGAAAAAAGAGGGTTACTGGGTTAGAATTGCATTGTAAATTTCAGACTTATCATAAAAAGGAGTTTTTGTATGATCTCTTCAAGTGATTTCAGAAATGGCATTACCATCGAAAAAGACGGACAGGTTCTGGAAATCATCGAGTTCCAGCATGTCAAACCCGGAAAAGGCGCAGCCTTTGTCCGCACCAAACTGAAAGATGTGGTCAACGGCGGCGTAACGGAAACGACCTTCCGCCCGACGGAAAAGTTCCCGCAGGCCAGAATCGACCGGAAAGAGTACCAGTATCTGTATAAAGACGGAGATCTGTGGACCTTCATGGATACCGAAAACTATGAACAGCTTTCACTGGGCGCTGACATCATCGGCGACAACATGAAGTTTGTCAAGGAAAACGAGATGGTCAAGGTTCAGTCCTACAACGGCAACGTCTTTGCCATTGAGCCGCCGATGTTCGTGGAACTGGCGATCACGGAGACCGAGCCCGGCTTCAAGGGCAACACCGCGACCGGCGCCACCAAGCCCGCCATCGTGGAGACCGGCGCGCAGGTGAACGTCCCGCTGTTTGTTGACAACGGAGAAGTCATCAAGATCGACACGCGTACCGGAGAGTACCTCTCCCGTGCATAATCATTATTAAGAACTGAGTTCGAAAAGGAACCACTGTCCCTGAGGAAACTGGTCCCTGTACTGTGGGACCGGTTTCCTCAGGGACAGTGGTTCCTTTCTCTGAAAAGCATATTTCTTTGATCCGAGGATACAACTATGGCAAATGAACAATACCTGGAAATGTACAGACATTCTCTCGCACACATTCTCGCGAAGGCGGTGATCGAACTGTACGGACCATCCGTCCAGTACGCGATCGGTCCGCAGATCGCGGACGGGTTTTATTATGACTTTATCCTGCCGGTCAATATCACGCAGGAAGACTTTAAAACCATCGAAGACAAGATGCGTGAGATCATCAAGCGCAGAGAAGACTGGACAAGGGCGGAACTGAGCAAGGAAGAAGCCCTGGCTCTTTTTGAGAACCAGAAGTTCAAACAGGAACTCATCAACGATCTTCCGGAAGACGAGATCATTACGGTCTATCATACGGGCGAAGATTTTGTCGACCTCTGCAGAGGCCCGCATGTATCGAATTCGCAGGAACTGATGAATGCGGCGTTTGAGATCCGTTCCGTATCCGGCGCGTACTGGAGAGGGGACGAGAAGCGGGACAGCCTGCAGCGCATCTATGCCTATGCCTTCCCGGATAAGAACCAGTTGAAAGAACATAAGAAGATGATCGCGGAGGCGCTCGAGAGAGATCACAAGAAGATCGGCGCGCAGCTGGATCTCTTTATGTTTGATGAGACGGCACCGGGCATGCCGTACTGGCTGCCGCGCGGCTGGAAACTCTACCAGGCGCTCCTCAAATACTCCAGAGAGATCCAGGAGCTTCACGGCTACACCGAGATCTCCGCACCGCTCATCAACAACAAGAAGCTCTGGCTGATCAGCGGCCACTGGGCGCATTACGTAAACAATATGTTCATGGTCCCCGGTGTCTCGGGCTGGTTTGCGGCGGACTCGGAGATCCCCGGCGTCCTCGACAATCTGCAGGAAGGCGCTGCTGAAGAGACGGCGGTGAAATTTGCAAAACACGCGGCCCTTTATAATCTCGAAGAAGAAGACACCATGGCGGCAAAGCCGATGAACTGCCCGAATGCCATGATGACGTACAAGCGTACCGTTCATTCCTACAAGGAACTGCCGATCCGCTACAGCGAATACGACGTACTGCACAGAAAAGAGAAGTCCGGTCAGATGAACGGCCTCTTCCGCGTACAGGAATTCCGTCAGGACGACGATCACACCTTCGTGATGGAAAGCCAGATCGAAGAGGAGATCGATGACATCCTTTCGATCGCCAATGAGATCTACGGGACATTCGGCGTAACTTACCGGGCGGAACTTTCCACGAGACCGGAAAGCTTCATGGGCGACATCGAGACCTGGAACCGCGCCGAAGCTGCGCTGAAGAGGATCCTGGATTCCAAGTACGGCGAAGGCGGCTACGAGATCAACGAAGGGGACGGCGCATTTTACGGCCCCAAGATCGATCTGCAGATCAAGGACGCGCTCGGCAGAGAATGGCAGTGCGGAACGGTGCAGCTCGACTTCCAGCTCCCGCACAACTTCGGCCTCACCTACCAGGCACAGGACGGAAGCCTGCAGATGCCCGTTGTTATCCACCGCGCGCTGTACGGTTCCCTGGAACGCTTTATCGGGATCATCATTGAAAACTTCAAGGGGGCCTTCCCCTTCTGGCTTTCTCCGACCCAGGTCGGTATCGTACCGATCCGCGAAGAACACAACGATTACGCAAAGAAGGTGGCGGGCCGCCTCGTGGCAAGCCGCGTGCGCATGGAAGCGGACTATACCGACAAGAACATGAAGGAAAAAATAAAGTACTTCAAAAATTACAAGACTCCGTATATTATCGTATTGGGAGATAAGGAAGCGGCGGAGGAGACGGTTTCCATTAACGTCCGCGGCACAAACAAGCAGATCCAGAACGTGCCGTTGTCCGATTTCGTCGAGCTGTGCGTACGCCTGAACGCGGAACACACCCTCGAACTTCCGGATTCCCTGGAGTGAAGATAGTTAAGAAAGTTGCTATAACGTTCCGGGCATGTATCCGGAGTGACGAGAACAAGACAGCAACGTAAAGATAGTTAAGAAGTTGCGAAGCAACTTTGAATCGGGCTGTGGGCCCGATTTGAGCAGCCGTAGTCTAACGGATAGAACGATGGCCTCCGACGCCATTAATGTGGGTTCGATTCCCGCCGGCTGCATTTCATTTTTTAGCCATATTATGAAAAACAGAGTATAATAGGAGGCGTGGTCAATGGAAGGAAACTTCAAATTGACCATTCTTATTATGAAGAAGAAAAGGGCAGACAGATGGAAAATACAGAGAACAACACACCGAAAATCGATACAGAAGAATTACAGAAGTCCGTCTCGCAGACCATGAAGGTATCAGACCTTCCCGAGGAGATCCAGAAAGGTCTGGCGGAAGCGCTGACGGGAAGCATCCGGACTGAGGATGTGCAGGCAGCCATTGCCCGGACGCAGGACGGCGTTGTGCAGGAAAAGGCGGCGGAAGAAGTGCCGCAGCCTGCTCCTGAAAAGGAGAGCGCGGCGGCCGATGAGAAAGCGTCTGCAGACAGCGTGAAGGAAGCGGTCAAGACGGCAAAGGATGATGTCGAAGCCATGAAACAGGAGACGGAAGAAGCCGTCGAAAAGGCTAAGACAGACCTGCGCAGCGTCATCGAGGAGCTGGAAAAGAAGACAAAGGAAGCCGAAGACGCGCATGTGCGCGCGGCCGCGGCAGCCGGCGTCGAGGAACCGGGAGTTTTTTCCGGCGGAGAAATGAAGACGGCGAACGACCTCGGAGAAGAGGATCCGGAGGCTGTTAAAGAAAAAGAAATAGAAAAAAAGCAGAGCGAAATGGCGGCGCGTGTTGCCGAGGCTGTCAAGGAAGGAAAGAAGGAGACCGCGGAAGCAAAGAAGAGCGGCTTCCTTCATCGCGGCGTCCCGTTTTTGCTGCTTTTGATCGCGGCCATTGTGTGCGCGCTTTTGTATTTCACCCTTCGTGCCGGACACGAGGACGTGGCCGAGACGGCACCGACATCCGAGGAAGCGGCGTTGTCGGAGATCCCAGAGGGGACGCTGACGATCCCGACCAATGCGCCGTTAGAGAAAAACGCGGACAATGATCTGAATGCCTTTTTCCGCAATTACTATGATGCGCTGAACAATTATAATGAGGACGTTCTTGTAAAAAGCAATCCGGCGCTGGAGAAGACAGACCTTGTACGCATGCATGCCGTTTCGGAGTATGTTACGGGCTACCCGGTCGTGGACGTTTACACAAAGCCCGGCCCGAATCCGGACACATATGTTGCTTACGTGTATACACGTGTAAAGTATGACGGGTATGCAAAAGAGGTTCCGGGCATGCAGACCATGTATATGGTGAAGGATGCGGACGGAAACTTCTATATTGATAACAACAGCGACGACGAGGACGTCAATACCTATATCCGCCGCATTTCCATCCAGGAGGATGTGCTTGCCCTCAACAAACAGGTGGAAGAGGAATACAATTCGCTGCTACAGGAAAACAACAACCTGGAAAGCTTCATGACGGATTTGAATGCGGCCATCGAAGTGAAGATCGGAAATCTCCTTGCCATCGAAAGCGGCCACAGAATCGGAGAAGTGGAGGTAGCGGAGTCCACCTCGGAAGAAGAGGCGGAGGCCGTTGAAGAGGGAGCGGAAGCGACCGGAGAAGAGGAAGCAGAGGAGCCGGGAACAGAAGATTCCGAAGGAGAAACTGAAGAAGGAACGGAAACCGCCACGGAAGGCGAGGCTCCTGCCCATGCAAAAGCCAGGGCTAAGGAGGCAGTCCGCGTCCGTAAGACCGCCGCAGACGATGCCGACTTTTACGGCGTGGTCTATCCCGGACACGACCTGGATGTCGTTGCCGAAGACGGCGAGTGGCTCACCGTCACCTTTGAAGGGGAAACGGGATACGTAAAGGCGCAGTACTTCGAACTGCACGACTGATTATTCCGGAGATTCGTTCCTTTTTTCTTGACTTTGGGGGTTCTCGGTTATACAATACGTTCTGACAATTTTTTATCAATGCAAAAAATGTATCGTCAAAAAAGCACATTTCTGTGAACGGACAGAAGAGAAGCTTTCGAAAAACGAACGAGGAGGAAGAAAAACATGGCAGTAAAAGTAGCAATTAACGGTTTTGGCCGTATCGGACGTCTTGCATTCCGTCAGATGTTCGAAGCAGACGGGTACGAAGTGGTGGCGATCAACGATCTGACAGATCCCAGCATGCTGGCTCACCTTCTGAAATATGATTCCACGCAGGGACGTTATGTGGAGATCGGAAAAGAAAGCGACGTGACCGCGGACAACGAAGCGGGAACCATCACCGTCAAAGGCAAGACCATCAAGATCTATAAAGAGACCGATGCCAACAATTGCCCCTGGAAGGAACTGGATGTTGACGTCGTGCTGGAGTGCACAGGCTTCTACACCTCCAGGGAAAAATCCATGGCGCACATCAACGCCGGCGCAAAGAAGGTCGTTATTTCCGCTCCTGCCGGCAACGATCTGCCGACCATCGTCTACAACGTCAACAATGAAACGCTGAAGGCAGAAGATCAGATCATCTCCGCCGCCAGCTGCACCACCAACTGCCTTGCACCGATGGCAAAGGCACTGAATGAACTGGCCCCCATCGAGTCCGGCATCATGTGCACCATCCCCGCTTATACCGGCGACCAGATGCTTCTGGACGGCCCGCAGAGAAAGGGCGACTTAAGAAGAAGCCGCGCCGCTGCACTTTCGATCGTGCCTAACAGCACCGGTGCCGCCAAGGCAATCGGCCTGGTCATTCCGGAACTCTCCGGCAAGCTGATCGGCGCTGCACAGCGTATCCCGACACCGACCGGATCCTCCACACTGCTCTTTGCAACGGTGGATAAGGAAGTGACAAAGGATGAGATCAACGCTGCCATGAAGGCTGCCACGACCGAGTCCTTCGGCTACACCGAAGAAGAGCTGGTCTCCTCCGACGTGATCGGCATGACTTACGGCTCCCTGTTTGATGCGACACAGACACTGGTCAATCCGCTTCCGGGCGGCAAGACCATGGTGCAGGTCGTTTCGTGGTATGACAACGAAGCTTCCTATGTAAACCAGATGGTTCGCACGATCAAATACTTTGCGGAACTGCAGTAAGAATGACTAGGTGAACAGAAGGTCCGGTCCGATCGTGGACCGGACCTTTTTCAAAAGTACAGATTCGGAGGAGATCCCATGGCACTTTTAAAAAAATCCATTGACGACATTCAGGTACAGGGCAAGCGCGTGCTTTGCCGCTGTGACTTCAATGTTCCCCTGAAGGAAGGGAAGATCACGGACGACACCAGGATCCGTGCAGCGCTTCCCACCATCTGCAAGCTGCTGGGAGACGGAGCAAAGCTGATCCTCTGTTCCCACATGGGCAAACCCAAGGGTGAACCGCTGCCGGAGTTGTCTTTAAAGCCTGTAGCGGAAAGACTCTCGGAACTGCTTGAAAAAGAAGTCTGCTTTATCTCTGCCGCGGATGTCGTGAACGAAGAGGTGAGAAAAGCTGCGGACGCGCTGCAGGAGGGAGACGTGCTGCTTCTGGAAAACACGCGGTATCGGAAGGAAGAGACCAAAAACGAAGAGGCGTTTTCCAAAGAACTGGCAAGTCTTTGCGATATCTTCGTCAATGACGCGTTCGGCTCCGCGCACCGCGCGCACTGCTCGACCGTCGGCGTGACAGACTTTGTAGACACAACGGCTGTCGGCTATCTGATGAAGAAGGAGATCGATTTCCTCGGAAATGCGGTGGACGATCCGAAGCGCCCCTTCGTGGCGATCCTCGGCGGTTCCAAGATCGCGGACAAACTCGGGGTCATCAACAACCTTCTGGAGAAGTGCGACACGCTGATCATCGGCGGCGGCATGGCATTCACGTTTGCGAAGGCACAGGGATATGAGATCGGAAAATCGCTGTTGGATGAAGAGAAGATCGAGTACTGCAGGGAGATGATGGAAAAGGCAAAGAGCCTGAACAAGACGCTGCTCCTTCCGGTGGACACCGTTACGACGGCCTCCTTCCCGGAACCGATCGACGCACCGGTCACGACAGAGGTCGTGGACATTGATAAGATTCCTGCCGACCGCATGGGCATGGACATCGGACCGAAGACAGTGGCCCTTTATACCGAAGCGGTAAAGGAAGCCAAGACGATCGTCTGGAACGGACCGATGGGCGTCTTCGAAAACCCGACGCTGGCAGCGGGCACAAAAGCCGTAGCGGAAGCGTTGGCGGCAGCGGATGCCGTTACCGTCATCGGCGGCGGCGACAGCGCAGCGGCAGTCAACCAGATGGGCCTGGCAGATAAGATGAGCCACATCTCTACCGGCGGCGGCGCATCGCTGGAGTTTCTGGAAGGGATCGAACTGCCCGGCGTGGCGGCGATCCAGAGTCTGTAATTCATAGAACAGGAGATAGAAGGATTATGGGAAGAAGAAAAATCGTAGCTGGAAACTGGAAGATGAATATGACGCCCACGGAAGCGGTCGCGCTTGCAAAGACGCTCATTCCGCTTGTAAAAAGCGATGACGTGGATGTTGTCTTCTGCGTACCTGCCATCGACATCGTTCCGGTGGTGGAAGCGGTCAAGGGCACCAATATCAAGGTCGGCGCCGAGAATATGTACATCGAAGAAAAAGGCGCCTTCACCGGAGAGATCTCCCCGCTGATGATCAAGGATGCCGGATGCGAATTCGTTATCATCGGCCATTCCGAAAGAAGAGAGTATTTCCAGGAGAGCGATGCTTTCCTGAACCAGAAGGTCAAAAAAGCCTTTGAGCACGGAATCACACCGATCCTTTGCTGCGGCGAGACCCTGGAGCAGCGCGAAGCCGGCGTCACCCTGGACTGGATCCGTCTGCAGATCAAATCCGATCTCCAGGGGATCACGGCAGAACAGGTGAGCAGCATGGTCATTGCCTACGAACCCATCTGGGCGATCGGCACCGGCAAGACCGCGACCAGCGAGCAGGCGGAAGAAGTCTGCAAAGCGATCCGCGAAACCATCTGTGAGATCTATGACGCAGATACCGCGGAAAAAGTCCGCATCCAGTACGGCGGCTCCGTGAATGCAAAGACGGCGGCAGAGCTCTTCGCCATGCCCAATATCGACGGAGGCCTTGTCGGCGGCGCTTCCCTGAAGGAAGAATTCGGATCGATCGTTAACTACTAAAGGGAACCACTCGTCCCTGAGCAAAATGGTCCCGATGAAACACTTCCGGCAATAGACCTCGGAGACATATAGTTCCGTTTCGCGGACGCTTTCGCTCGATCGTGTTACGCCGCGTTACATAAGACGACAAAAGGGTGTAGAGGAGTGCCTCTACACCCTTTTTACGTCGTCTAAGTAACGGCGAACACGCGACGCCGCTGTACGAAACTATATGTCCCCGAGGTTTTGCCAGGTGCAGGGAAACCGGGACCATTTTCCTCAGGGACGAGTGGTTCCTTCCGTGTTATAATGATTCACATGGCGGAATTCGACTTAAAAAAACTGTTTACCGGAAGATGGGAGGTGCCTTCCAACGCGGGAAAACTGCGCATCGATGACGATGTCATCGGGATGGCGCACCCGGTACCCGCGCCGCCGTCACTGGAGGAAGAAGCGGAAGACGATACGGTGATGACGCGCATCACCGGGATGTTCGAGCGGCTGAGCAAGTCGCAGAAGCGCATCGCCACCTTCGTGACGGAAGAATACGAGAAGGCGATCTATATGACTGCGGCCCGGATCGCGCAGGAAGTGAAGACGAGCGAGTCGACGGTCGTGCGGTTTGCGGAACGCCTGGGGTATGACGGCTATCCGGCCTTTCAGGAGGCGCTTCGGCTCTATGTGAACGGGCGCACACGAGGCGTGCTCCGGAGCGATGCCACGTACGGAGATGCCAGCGAACTGGAGATCCTGCATTCGGTCCTCAGCACCGATATGGATAACCTGAAAGACACACGCGTGCATGTGGATGCGGCCGCTTTTTCCCAGGCAGTCGACAAACTGATGTCGGCGCGTCATGTATATATTCTGGGCGTGCGGTCCTGCGCACCGCTTGCGCAGACGCTGGCCTATCATATGCACCTGATCCGTGACGATGTCATTCTTCTGAACGAGAGCAGACAGGGAGATATCCTGGAGCAGATGCTGCACATCAGCGAAAAGGACACCTTCGTCGGCATCAGTTTTCCGCGATATTCGATCCGCACCCTGAAGGCGCTGGAATACGCAAACGACAGGAGCGCGCAGACCGTTGCCATCACTGACAGCGTGCATTCGCCGATGAATCTTTATTCATCCTGCAATCTCTTTGCCAGGAGCCATATGGTCTCGATCGTGGATTCACTGACGGCGCCGATGTCTTTGATCTATGCGCTGATCGTCTCCATGTGTGTGCGCAGACCCGATACGGTACGGAACAATCTGAAGCGTCTGGAAGATGCTTTTGAAAACTACCGCGTCGACCGACAGGATGAGATGGAGTACACGGGAGACCGTGCCGTGATCACCGATCCTCTCTGGCACAGAAGGGACGACCAACCGATATGAAGCAGGTCGTCGTGATCGGTGCCGGTGCCGCGGGATTGATGGCTGCCTGCGCGGCAGCGGAAAACGGACATACCGTCACCATCCTGGAACAGAATGAAAAAGCAGGCAAGAAGATCTATATCACCGGAAAGGGACGCTGCAATTTTACCAACACCTGTGATCTGCCTGTTTTTTTTGACCACGTCGTCACCAATCCCCGTTTTCTTTACAGCGCGCTGTATGCTTTCGACCAGCAGGATGCGATGCGGTTTTTTGAAGACCACGGATGCCCTGTCAAAGTGGAACGGGGAGACCGTGCTTTTCCCGTGTCCGATCATGCATCCGACATTACGGCGACATTTCTGCGCGTGCTGAAACAGTACGGCGTAAAGATCCTTTACCATACGAAGGTCACGAAGATCCTGACAGAAGATACACCGGAGCGGCGGATCACAGGCGTCGAGTATCTTTCGCAGAACGGAAAAAAAGAAACACTTTCTGCCGATGCGGTCATTCTCTGCACCGGCGGAGCATCCTACCCCTCGACCGGTGCGGACGGCTCCGGATACCGGTTCGGAGAGGCGCTGGGACTGAAAGTACAGGAAGGAAAACCGTCTCTTGTACCGCTTGTCACGGGGGAA
Source organism: Lachnospiraceae bacterium (assembly GCA_017627275.1). Lineage (GTDB taxonomy): Bacteria > Bacillota > Clostridia > Lachnospirales > Lachnospiraceae > CAG-791. Next base: position 20,712 of record JAGAHC010000074.1, on the reverse strand, counting down.
GCGTGGACGAAAAAGCTGCAGGGACTTGCGCTGAAAAATGTGACGTTTACGGTGTTTGCACCCGATCACAAACCGGGCAAAAGAAAGAAGGTATTCAGCGAATTCGGAGAAATGCTGTTTACGCATTTCGGGGTAAGCGGCCCGATCGTCTTATCCGCTTCCTGCCATCTTGATTTTGATAACAAGGAAGTCTATCCGGCGGAGATCGACTTAAAACCCGCACTCGATCACGAGACGCTGTTAAACAGACTTCTCAGAGAATGCGAAAGCGCACCCGACAAACACCTGGCATCCATCCTCAGGAAGTTAGCACCTTCTTCCCTTGCGGAGGAGATCGCGGCATTGTATTTTGAAATGCATCCGGACAAACGGGAAAAGCCGGTCAGGACCTTTGTAAAAAAAGAACGGGAGGATCTGACGACGCTGCTCAAGCACCTTCCGCTCACCATCACGGGCAGCCGCGGATTTGGAGAAGCCATCATCACGCGCGGCGGGATCGATGTCAGACAGATCAATCCGTCCACGATGGAAGTAAAAACAATCAGGGGATTATACATTGCGGGAGAACTCCTCGATGTCGATGCCTATACCGGAGGATTCAATCTCCAGATTGCCTGGTCGACCGGACATTTGGCTGGAACATCGGTTTCATAAATGGAACAACAGGAAAGAAAACACAGTATGAGCATACAAGTCATCAATGCCAAAAACGCAGGATTCTGCTTCGGCGTCGAACGCGCCGTCAATCAGGTCTATGAGGCGCTGCAGGGCGGCGGGCCGATCTATACCTACGGACCCATCATTCACAATGAGACCGTGGTCGGGGACCTTGCGGCAAAGGGAGTCCGCATCGTGGAAACAGAAGAGGAGATCGCGGCGCTCCCCGTGTGCACCCTGATCGTCCGCTCTCACGGCGTATCCAAACAGGTGATGCAGACCATTGCCGAAAACGCGAATATCACCTGCATCGATGCGACCTGTCCCTTTGTGCAGCGCATCCACAAAATCGTGGAGGAAGAGAGCGAAAAAGGCGCAAAGATCATTATCATCGGCAACGCCGGCCATGCGGAAGTCGAAGGCACCATCGGCTGGGCAAAGGACGGCGCCTTTGTCATCGGCACCGAAGAGGAAGCACAGACTTTTTCCGCATCCAAAGACAATTCTTACACGGTCGTTGCCCAAACGACCTTTCATGCCCGAAAATTCGAAGATTTTGTTGCTATTTTGCATAAAAAAGGATACAATTGTTCTGTTGTGAACACTATCTGCAACGCGACGCATGACCGGCAACAGGAAGCAAAAGAGATTGCCGCGCGCGCCGATGTCATGATAGTTATCGGTTCGGAGAACAGTTCCAATTCTGCAAAATTATTCGAGATCTGCAGAAAGGAATGTCAAAGGACCCTGTTCATACAATCACGGGAGGACCTGCGTCCCGGGGACCTGGAGGGTGCCGAAAACGTAGGTATTACAGCCGGGGCATCGACACCCCGGGACATTATCGAGGAGGTCACAGTATATGTCAGAAATGGAACAAAGCTTTGAGCAGATGCTCGATGCGTCATTCAAAACAATTCACAATGGGGAGGTTGTTGAAGGGACCGTCATTGATGTGAAGCCGGACACGGCGATCTTAAACATCAATTATAAATCCGACGGTATTTTGTCCCGTAACGAGTATACGAATGACAGTTCCGTAGACCTCACGCAGGTGCTGGAAGTCGGACAGACCCTTGAAGTCAAGGTCCTTCGTGTCAACGACGGCGACGGACAGGTCGTTCTCTCTTACAAGAGACTGGCTGCAGAGCGCGGAAGCAAAAGGATCGAAGAGGCTTTCAACAACAAGGAAGTCCTGACTGCAAAAGTCGTGCAGGTTCTTTCCGGCGGTCTGGTGGTCGTGGTCGACGAATCCCGCGTCTTTATTCCTGCGAGCCTTGCATCCGACACTTATGAAAAAGACCTGACCAAGTACATGGGACAGGATATCGATTTTGTGATCATCGAATACAATCCGGCAAGACGCAGATACATCGGTGATGCGAAGCAGATCCTCATGGGCAAGAAAGAAGAACTGCAGAAACAGTTCTTCGAGAACGTCCACGAAGGAGATATCGTTGACGGTACCGTTAAGAACCTTACCACCTTCGGTGCGTTCGTGGATCTCGGCGGAATCGACGGCCTTCTGCACATCTCCGAGATGAGCTGGGGCAGAGTGGAGAGCCCGATGAAGGCTTTCACGGTCGGCCAGCCGCTGCGCGTCATGGTCAAAGAGATCAAGGAAAACAAGATCGCGCTTTCCCTGAAGTTCCCGGATCAGAATCCGTGGAACGGCGCGGAAGTGAAGTATGCCAAAGGCAACATCGTCACCGGCAAGGTCGCGCGCATGGCAGATTTCGGTGCCTTCATCGAACTGGAGCCCGGCATCGACGCCCTGCTGCATGTTTCCCAGATCTCCAAAGAGCACATTGAGAAGCCGGGAGACGTTCTGAAGATCGGTGAGGAAGTCACGGCGAAGATCACCGAGTTTGAACCGGAAAAGAATAAGATCAGCCTGAGCATCAAGCAGATCATCCTTGACGAGGAAAGAGAAAAACGTGAAGCCGAGAAGGCCGAGAACGCAGGCGATGAAGATGTCGTCTCCGTCAATGTCGACCAGATGGTAGCGGAAGCCAAAGAAGAAGCTGCTGCCGAGGCCGCAGCACAGGAAGCCGCACAGAAGGCAGAAGCTGCAGCACAGGAAGCGGCAGCTGCAGAGGAAGCTCCGGCAGAAGAAGCAGCGGAAGCTGCACAGGAAGCAGCAGCTGCAGAGGAGTAATTCTCCGGACATCGCAGTAAAACATCTTACAGGGACGGGCACACCGTCCCTGTTTTTTTGGAATCAGGACGCTCTGTCTGTGCTACAATGAATACCGGCAGTACGGATTTAAAGGAGGAAAAACCATCTTCAGTTTTATTTTTCAAAGTGTCATACTCGGCATCGCGCTTGCCATGGACGCATTTTCCGTATCTCTGGCAAACGGGCTGAAGTACCCTAAGATGAAGCGGGAAGATGCTGTACGCATTGCTTCCGTGTTTGCGGGGTTTCAGTTTTTGATGCCCGTCATCGGATTCCTGTTTGTAAAGGGAGCCGAGAAATCGTTTTCCGCTTTGCAACCGCACATCCCGCGGATCGGCGCGCTGATACTCATCAGCCTCGGCATTCGCATGCTGACGGAAGTACGGCACGAGAGGAAGTATGAAGACATGGATGAACTGGCGCTGAAATCCGTCAGCGATAGTACTCTTTTCGCGCAGGGCATCGCGACATCGATCGACGCGCTTTCCGTCGGTTTTGTCATTGCGTCCTATTCGCTGACAGAGGTGTTCTCGGCCGCCTTTATCATCGGGGCCGTTACGATGATCCTCTGCCTGGCCGGCGTTGCCATTGGCCGCCGGTTCGGGATGAAGTATGCGTCTGCGTCATCGATCCTCGGCGGCATCATTCTGGTCCTGATCGGGATCCGTTTACTGGTATAAAAACAGAAAAAGGAGACAGAAAAATGTGGAATAGAGCAAAACTGAAAAGACAGGGAAAAGCGGCGTTTAAAGCTAATTACTGGCGTGCTGTGCTTGTGGGACTGGTGCTTTCTTTCTGCGTCGGCGGCGTGGGAGCGGCGACCGGCAGGAAAACGTATCAGAACGTACAGGAGGAGAGTGCGGAACAGGTCTTTGAGGAAAACGTCCCCGAATTAAGTGCGGAAGGCCTGCCCCCGGAAGTGCTGCAGATGATGGAGAATGCAGGTGCTCCCATGAGAAGGGGTCTTTTGGCGGCGCTTGTGGCTGCCGGGATCACCGTATCGATGATGGGGACGCTGCTGCGGACCCTGCTTTTAAACCCGCTGGAAGTCGGATGCAGAGGATTCTTTGTAAAGAACCTTCGGGAGGAGGCATCGGAAAAGGAGATCCTGCAGGGATTCGGCAACTGGGGACGAAACGTCGGCTCAATGCTGCTTGTTACCGTGTTCCTGTTCTTATGGTCTTTACTGTTTTTTATTCCGGGTGTGATCAAGTTTTATTCCTATCGGATGGTCCCTTATATTCTTTCGGAAGACCCGTCCTGCGGAGCGTTCGAGGCGATCACGAGATCGCGTCAGATGATGAGAGGTCAGAAATGGCGTGCCTTTGTCCTGGATTTTTCCTTTATCGGATGGTGGATCCTTGCCGCGCTTACACTGGGGATTCTTGGAGTCTTCTACGTGGCACCTTACCAGTTCAGCACCAATGCCGCGCTGTATGATGCGATCAGAGGGCAGAGGGCGTAAGAGAAGATAACGCCTCGCAAGCCTTACGGATCTGTGCTTCATCACAGACGCTACGTTCATACTCGGAGATACCGGGCAGACCCATATGGACTTCCTGTTTGCGATAACGCATGGGGGAGTCCACCCTTTTTTTACCGGACATATGAAAGGCTGTGATTCCGGTTTCCTTATGGAGGTCGTCGATGTGTTCGGGTTTTAAGCCGGCGCCGGCCATGATCTCAATGCGGCCGGCAGACAGACCTTGCAGTTCTTTTAAAAGCGAGATCCCCAGCATACAGTTTTCCCGGCAGCCGCTGGTGAGAATGGTCTGCATGGAAAGGGAGACAGCATCCTCCAGAGCCCGTGCCGGATTACGTGTGACATCAAAGGCACGATGAAGCGTACAGGACATGGACCCGGCCGCTTCCTTCAGACGCCGCATGGCAGTCAGATCCAGGTCGGCATCTTCTGTCAGTACCCCGAAGACGACGCCTTCTGCGCCCAGAGAGGAAAAAGCACGGATCTCTTCTTCCATGACCTGCAGTTCTTCCTCCGTATAAAAAAAGTCTCCGTAACGCGGACGGATCATAACGTGCAAGGGAATACGAACTGCCTTGCGTACTGCCTTAAAAAACGGTATCGTCGGTGTCGTACCGCCGATCACCAGATTGGCACACAATTCCAGCCTGTCCGCACCGCCGCGCTCTGCAGCGATGGCAGATTCGACACTGTCTACACACACTTCCAGGACCTTATTCATAGGGCAAAACTCCTTTTTTCTGCAGCGTATGGATTTATTTAAAACTATTGTAGCATAGACAGAATCGTTCACTGCGCTTACTATAATCTCAAGTGTAACTTGATGTGTAGATTCAATCTTCAATGGCTGCTTGCTGTGTGAATCCGTCTGCATCGGCTATGTTTAAGACGACGGATTCCTGTGTAAGAGAGTCCGAACGACAAGATAAGAAAAAACGAAGGAGGCTGTATGAGCATCGGGAAAAACATCAGAAGCTTACGAGAAGAACGAAAGCTTACGCAGGAACAGCTGGCAGAAAAGATGGACCTGTCTTTCCAGGCGGTTTCTGCATGGGAAAGAGATGAGTACAAACCGGACACGGACAATCTTATCAAACTGGCATCCGTCTTCGATGTTTCCATTTCCGCCATCGTCGAAGAGAAGAGGAAGACATTTAAAACAAAGGAAGCCATTTATAACTGGGAGCATATGAAGACGTATGTCAAGACGACGGCGAAGAACTTCAAGCTCTATAATACGCTGAAGGCTGTCGATTTTGCTGCGGAAGCGCACCTCGGACAGAAGCGAAAACGCTCCAACACGCCGTACATCTATCATCCGCTGAACCTTGCCTGCCATGCTCTTTCGATGGACATCATGGAAGATGAGATCATTGCCGGATGCCTCCTTCACGATGTAATAGAGGATTGTGGGAAGACCCTGGACGATCTGCCGGTAAATGACGAGACCAAAGAGATCGTCCGCCTGATGACCTGTGAAAAGACGAATGACGAGGACAGAGATAAGATCCTGAAAAAATACTACAAGAACCTTTCCGCCAACCCGAAAGCAGCCCTTGTGAAATGTCTTGACCGCTGCAACAATCTGACCACCATGTCCTGGGGATTAAGCAGAGAGAGGATCTACCGCACCATCCGGGAAACCGAAGAATACTATCCGAAACTCTTAAAAGTCGTGAAGGCCACTCCGGAATATAACAGCGCGGCCTGGTTATTACAGTATCAGATCGAAAGCATGCTCGATATCTATAAGAGGCTGATGTAGCGGATTGTCCGGCAAGGCTAATGACAGATATGCTTCCATGTGGTATTGTCATAAACAGAATACAAACAAAGAGGTGTTATTTTCAGTTATGAATCATTTTGCAATCTATAGTTATGAATACGTTCCCCAGGGAACACAGGCATCAGAGCCGAGGCGTTCCTTGTTTTTGCGTGCTCATAAGAATAGGCGAATTCGATGACGGAAGTATAGACCCTTTTGTTCAGCTTTAAGACCGCTTATCTTGTGAGACAGGATAAGCGGTTTTTTTGTGAGAGAAAACGGTTTTCAGTACGTCAAAAGGAGTATGAGAAGAGTGTTTGAGATAAAGGGAAAAGTAAATACAGCCATCTGTTTTGCCTCTGTCGTGGACGAAGGGGCGATCGAGCAGATCCGCAGAATGTGCGACTACGAGATGACGGAGGGATCGAAGATCCGCATCATGCCGGATGTGCACGCCGGAAAAGGATGCACCATCGGCACCACGATGACCATCGTTGATAAGGCAGTCCCGAACGTGGTCGGGGTCGACATCGGCTGCGGCATGTACACGGTAAATCTGGGGAAAGAAGAGATCGACTTAAAGAGAGTGGATCTTGCCGCCCACATCATCCCCTCCGGCAGAGATGTGTGGAATAACAAAATGGAGGAGTTTGATCTTACGGCTCTGAAATGCTACCGAGATCTGAAAAACAGCAAGCGTCTGGAAAACAGCCTGGGGACGCTCGGAGGAGGAAATCACTTCATTGAGATCGACGTGGCAGAAGACGGTACGCAGTATCTGGTCATTCACTCCGGCAGCCGCAATCTCGGAAAACAGGTCGCGGAGCTCTATCAGCAGCAGGCCATCTACAAATGGCAGAAAGGGACAGCACTCCCTTCTCTGGATAACCTCGTGATCCTGTCCGGGATCCTGGGGACAACGCTCGACGAGATCATCGTCAAATCCTAAGTCATAAGCGCGCTGTGATAAAGATGTTTCTATTTCTCCCGATACCCCTCCATAATACTCTTGAAGAGCTCCTGCGTGGTCGGGGGCGTATAGGTGATGGCATTGGCGCCTGCTTCAATGGTCCGCAAGATGGACTCCGTGGTCGGTCCGCCGCTGGCGATGATGGGGATCTGGTGGAAGTCCTTCCGGATCTTCTCGACGATCTCTGGGGTCCTGGTGCCGGCCGCCACATTGAGAATGGTCGCGCCGTGTTCGATACGGGCGGCAATGTCGATATCGCCGCGCGGAATGGTCGCGATGATCGGGAGGTCGACAGCCTCCGCAACAAGAGAAAGATCTTTATTGGAGACGGCCGCGTTGATCACGACGCCCATGGCACCCTGGCTCTCCACATCCTTGGCAAGGGATACGGTCCGGGGGCCCTTGGTGATGGCGCCGCCGATGCCGCAGAAAACAGGGATGTACGATGCCTTGATGATGGCATCGCTGATGATCTGCTGGGGCGTGAACGGATAGACGGCAAAGACGGCGTCCGCATCGCAGTTGCGGACGATGGCGATGTCGGTCGTAAAGACAAGGCTCTTAATGCGCCTTCCGAAGATGAGGATGCCGCTGCACTTGCGGATCTCCTCCGGCATGGCGAGAATGTTGTGACGAAGCCTGCTTTCGATCACAGGCATGGCGCGTTTTTCTATTCTGTCTGTTCTTTCGCTCATTTTTCCCTCCACTGCAGATGTTTTGCTCATCCGGTTCGCCTGTCTATATTTTCCCAAAAGAGAAGACGAAGTACAAGATGCCGGAAAACGATGTGTAGACTTGTCATGCGTGGCGATTTGAGAGTACAATATACATTGTGCACAATTCAATAAGCGCACGGCACAGAAAAGCAAGGAGAAAAAAGCAGAGTAAAGCAGATAAAAAGGAGAAGACGATGGATAGTAAGCAGGCAGCGGACCTTATCACCATCAATACCCACAGCAGCATCCGTGTGGGCGGAGAGAAGATCCTCTATATTGATCCCTTTCAGATAGCAGAGGAAAAACATGACGCAGATGTCATCTTCTTTACGCATTCCCATTATGACCATTTCTCGCCGGAAGATTATCGCAGGATCTGCAAAGAGGACACGCTGTTTGTATGTCCTGCCAGCATGGAGAAGGAAGCGCTGGATGACGGGATCGCAAAAGAGCATCTGACATTGGTTGCTCCCGGGGACCACACGGAGATCGCGGGCATTCCCGTGGAGGCGGTCGCGTCCTATAATCCTGCGAAGCAGTTCCACCCGAAGGAGAACGCGTGGGTGGGATACGTGATCACCGTGGAGGGCGTTCGCCTCTACATCTGCGGCGACATGGACGTTACACCGGAAGCAAAGGCCGTGTCCTGTGACATTCTTCTTGCACCGATCGGAGGGAAATACACGATGACGGCAGAAGAGGGAGCGGAGCTTGCAAATGCCATCCGCCCGCAGATCGCCATTCCGACCCATTACGGAAATATCATCGGGGAAAAGAAGGATGCCGATACGTTTGAAAAGCTGGTGGATCCTTCAATCGAGGTGATCAGGAAACTTTAAGACTTTGTTTCCTTTAAATGATGCATACTGATCGAGGCGTGTCGCTTACCCTGGCGATGCGCCTTTTTTACGGTATACAACGCGTCATCAGCAATGGAGAGGTACTCCCAGAGAGAGGCCTTTTTCCCCGGGACACTGTTGCAGATGCCCTGCGCGATGGTGACATACTTGGAGAGGGGATTTGTCTTGTGCTCGATTTGGTAGGAATCGATCTGACGCTCCAGCTCCTCGGCCAGAGTATGGATCATCTTATCGGTCTTGTTCTCATAAAGAATAACGAATTCGTCGCCCCCGTAACGGGCGCAGAAGATGCCGTCCTGTTTTGCCATCTCTAACAGCGTCTTGGAAATGATCTCGAGGCAGGCATCGCCGGCGGGGTGTCCGTACGTATCATTGTATTCCTTAAAGAAGTCGATATCGAGGATCTCAACGCCAAGGGGCGTTTTCTGACTGCTTGCCCGTTCGTAAGCTTCTTCAAAGACCTGGTTTAAGGCATATCGATTGGGGATCCCGGTCAAAGCGTCGGTATTCGCCTTTACCTGCAACGTTTCGTTTTCCTTCTGTACCGCCTGCTGCTCGAGATGGAGCTGCTCCATCAGATCGATGAGACTGATGGACTCCAGATACAGTTCGTTCTGCTCGGTGCTCTGCTTCTCGGCGATGGCATGCTGCTCCTGCAGATACTGCAGCGTAAGCTCGTTGTTACCGGTCGCCTCATAGTAGGCGATCTTGATGTCCGCGATCGCGCGGATCATATAGTTTACGTCGGTGGCTTTGATATCCTCGTCGATCAGATCGATCAGTTTTTTGACTTCGTCATAGTGCTTGTATTGCAGGAGATACTTGCAATAGATCTTGATGTCTTCCATGTAATCAAATAGCTGCACCTTTTTGCTATAGGTCTTTTCGCTCTCCGCCATGAGCTCCTGCACTTTTTTCTCGTCCCTTTTTACCAGCGCGAGCATAACGCGAAGACACTGCACGGGGATATCGACACCGTCCATTCCCGCATACTCGGAAGCGGCATAGCACTCGTCGATTTTTTTGTTGTATTTTTCTGAAGTTTTTATATTTCCCATCAGGAGATTGATGAGCGCGTAATGGTAATAGCCGACGACGATGTTACGATAGTAATAGACGTCTTCGGTATGACCTTCCTCGTTTATAATGCTTTGTCTGCTGTAGTATTTTGCTTTTTTTAAGTCGTCCAGGAGCAGGAAGACCTGGGCGACGTTGGAAGAAGCGATCCCCGTTACGACGGAGTCGTCGACGGTGGAAGCGACGCGCAGGGAAGTCATGTAATAATGATAAGCAATGTCAAAGCAGCCGTTATTCATCGCGTCGATGCCGATGAAGTTATAGGCGCGCGCCAGCAGATCCGTTTCGTTGGACCGGTGCAGGTTTTCGATGGCTTTCTGAAGGTTTTTGCGGAAGTTGGCATAATCCAGTTCCAGGGAATAATAAGCTTCCGCGATCCCGTAATACGCAAAGCCCAAAAGACCGTGATCGTTTTCCTTCAGAGCGATCCTCTTTAAGCGCCGCAAAAGCGGCATGACGGCAGGGTCATCCACTGCCTGTTTCTTATGAATTTCCACGAGGAGAGAGTGGATCGGTTCCTCGTATTTTTTATGGATTCTGATGACGTTCCCCTTCTTTTACGGATTGTTTCAGTGACCGCGTTTATTTGTTGGTGTTTCTCCAAATATTCATCTTCGCCGCCGCATCGATGAGTTCCTGCTGGAACTGCGGATGCGAGACGGAGATGATGGCTTCCGCCTTCTGCCAGGTGGAGAGACCTTTTAGATTTACCATGCCGTATTCGGTGACCAGATAGTGAATGTTGGCACGGGTATCCGTGACGATCGAACCGTCCGCCAGCGTCGGACGAATGCGGCTGTGGAGATTGCCTTCTCTGTCGGTAAAGGTGGAAGAGCAGCAGATGAAGCTCTTTCCGCCTTTGGAGAGGTAGGCGCCCAACACGAAGTCGAGCTGTCCGCCCGCGCCGCTGATGTTTTTCGTTCCCGCGGATTCGGCATTGACCTGTCCGAAGAGATCGAGGTCAACGCAGTTGTTGATGGAAATAAAGTTATCGATCTGCGCGATCTGACGCGTATCGTTCGTATAGTCGACCGGAGCGCTCATCAGTTCCGGGTTGTGATCCATATAGTCATACATCTTCTGCGTGCCGGCACCGAAAGCATAGGTCTGGCGGAAACGGTCGATGTTTTTGTTGGCGCCGGTGATCTTGCCGGCTTTCGCGATATCCACAAAACCGTCCACATACATTTCCGTATGGACGCCCAGGTCTTTTAAGTCGCTTTGCGCGATGAGAGAGCCGACGGTGTTCGGCATGCCGCCGATGCCGAGCTGGAGGCAGGCTCCGTTCGGGATCTCTTTCACGATCTGCTCCGCCACTTTCTGATCGACTTCCGTCGGAGGGCCGCCGGCGCCGAGTTCCGCGATCGGCGGATTCTCGCCTTCCACGATGTAGTCGACTCTGGAGATATGTACGCCGACTTCGGAGCCGCCGAGGCAGACGGGCATATTCTGATTCACTTCCACGATGATGATCTCGGCTACGTCGCAGACGGCATTCATGTGTGAAGCGTTGGGGCCGAAGTTAAAGAATCCGTGCTTATCCATCGGGGCGACCTGGAACATGGCCACGCGCGGCGGGGTCGCGGATTCGCGATAGTAGCGGGGGAGTTCCGAATAGCGCATCGGATTATAGAAAGAACAGCCGCGGGAGATGAGCTTCCGCTCGTATCCGCCCATGTGCCAGCTGTTCCATGTGAAGCGCGAAGGGCCGTCCTCTCTTTCAAATATGGCAAGGGGCTTCATGACGATGCCGCCGCGGACATTTACATCGGTCAGGTCCTCCGCACGGGCGGCGAGTGCCTTATCAAGGGCATCGGGGGCACAGGTGGTCCATCCGTAGTCGATCCAGTCGCCGGACTTAATCACGCTGACTGCTTTTTCGGCGGAGACGAGTTTCTGTTTGTATTCTTCTGTAAAAGTCATGGTATCCTCCTTATGATTCCTGCAGGTTGTCGGTCAGTTTGTTTAAGAGTTTGTTGAGAACAAGGGCTTCCTCCGCAGAGAGGTCGATGCAGGCGCTCATCTGCTGCGGGATCCTTACGGCGCGTTTCTTGAGCTCATCGCCTTCCGGGGTGATGGAGACGAGGAGATTGCGTTCGTCCTCCTTGGAACGCGTGCGCTGAATATAGCCCTTTGCCGCCAGCTTCTTTAAGACAGGCGTCAGGGTACCGGAGTCCAGGAACAGGCATTTGCCGAGTTCTTTGACATTCAGCTGCTTTTTCTCCCATAGGACCATCATGGTGATGTATTGGGTGTAAGTCAGATCCAGCTCGTCCAGGAACGGCTTGTAGCGGCGGATGATCTCCTTGGATGCCGCGTATAGCGGAAAACACAGCTGGTGATCCAGCTGCAGACAGGCATACTTGCCCTCTTTCTTTTCGGTTTGCATTTCCCCCTGATTTCCTTTCAAAAAAACGTTTCTGCGAAGATACGTGCTATTCAATTTAGCACAATTAGTCTGTTTTTTCAATATTCTGTGCTATACTGAATCGAATACAGTTCCGGAAAGGTTTTGAATACTGATGGAAGAAAAAATCGATCTTTTGTACGAGGTTCGGAAGAAACTGCCTGTGACGGTCCCCGCCGCCTTCTTCGCGGCACTGTTCACGGGGGTTGTTACCCACCTCTACATGCTGACCAATAAACTCCCCAACTGGGACGATCTGCTCTATATCGACAATTATGCCGTAAGCGACGCCTTCGGCAGATGGTTTCTGCCGTATGTGCATCCGTTCTTTTCGGAACAGAGTGCGCCGGCCTTAAACGGCACGGCAGCGCTTGTTCTTTATGCGATCACGGCCTGTCTGATCGTGCTGATCCTGGAGGTGAAGACGGTGACGGCAGCGGCCCTCATCGGGGCGCTGTTTGTTTCCTTCCCTGCGGTCGTCAGCAATATGATGTTCATGTACATCGGAGCGACTTTGCCGCTTGCCCTTCTGATGGCGGTGTCAGCCGTCTATCTGACGAAGCGTTTTCGATTCGGCTTCATCGCGGGGTTTTTGCTTCTCTTTTTATCGATGAGCATCTACCAGGCGTATCTGACGGTGGCAGCCTGCCTGTTACTTCTGGTGCTTCTGGGACAGATCCTTGCGGGAGAAGAGGCAAAGACGACCCTGAAGCAGGGGATCGGGGCGCTTGTACTGCTTGCGGTCTCCGCCGGCGTCTATGCCGTCTATATCCAGCGCTATGATATCGCGGCCTATGACGGTCTCGATCAGGTGGGCAGCTTTTCCCTGCAGCCCATTACGATCGCGCGCGCCTACCACCGGGTGCTGCAGTATTTCGTGACAGCACCGCCGTCCTTTGTGACGCCGTTTTTCTTAAATGTCTACCGCGCCGTCATCGTCGTGAGCGCGGGGCTTTTGCTTTATCTGTTTATCAGACGAAAACACCTGCGCGCGCCGCTTCAGTGCTTTCTTCTGCTGCTGGTACTGACCCTTCTGCCGCTTGCGGCCGGCGGGATCTATATCCTTTCTCCGGAGACACAGGTCGGTTCGCCGCTCGTGACCTACGCGTATGTAACGCTTCTGTTTGTACCGCTTCTTCTGATGGAGGAATTAAAGCCCACGAAAAAAGGAAGGGTGGCCGCTTTTCTGGTGACGGTGCTCTTATTCCTTGCCGCTTACGGCAACTACCGGCTTGCGGGCGAAGCCTACTTCCGGGCGTCTCTTTCCTTTGAACGGATCGAGAATTACTACAACCGGATCATTGCGAGAGTGGAAGCGGACTCGGATTATCACTATGGCGACAAGCTGTGCATTGCGGGAGACCCGTGGCCGGATCCCAACCCGCTCTCAGCCTTTAACATGAAGGGCAACGAGTTCCTGGATCTGGAAGGGATCCCGCTTGAAAACGGTCTCTTTACGTCCAGCACCCGCGGCGCTTTTTTGCATACGTATCTGGGGATCGTCGGCACGGTGAGCGATGCGGAGTACTGGAAGATCATGGAGAGCGAGGAGTTTCAGGAGATGCCGATCTTCCCGGATGAAGGCTGTGTGCGAAAGATAGGTGACACATATGTCATAAAAGTAGAACATTGAGGAAGAAACAGCCCGAAATGTGGTAAAATTAATATTTGTGGTTTGATTGATTTGATTTTGAGTATGACAGATTACGGAGGCAGAAGGCAATATGCCAAAATTTACGGATAAACTGTTCGGAACACACTCCCAGCGGGAACTGAAACGGATCGACCCACTGGTCAACCAGATCGAGGCGCTGCGACCGCAGATGGAAGCGCTGCCCGATGAGGCATTTCAGGAAAAGACAAAGGAGTTCAGAGAGCGCCTTTCGCAGGGAGAGACCCTGGACGACATCCTTGTGGAAGCCTACGCGGCCGTCCGCGAAGGGGCACGCAGGGCCCTTCAGATGGAACCGTTCCGCGTGCAGCTGATCGGCGGCATCATCCTGCACCAGGGACGCATCGCGGAGATGCGGACCGGTGAAGGAAAGACGCTCGTCGCGACCCTTCCCTGCTACCTGAATGCGCTGGAAGGCAAGGGCGTTCACGTTGTCACGGTCAATGATTACCTCGCGCAGCGTGACGCGGAATGGATGGGACAGGTCTACCGCTTTATGGGGCTGACCGTCGGCGTCGTCTTAAACAGCATGACGCCCGAAGAGCGCAGGGCGGCCTATGCCTGTGATATCACCTATGTCACCAACAACGAACTGGGCTTTGATTATCTGCGCGACAACATGGCGATCTACAAGGAACAGCTGGTCCTGCGTGATCTGCATTACGCGATCATCGACGAAGTGGACTCGATCCTCATCGACGAAGCAAGAACGCCGCTCATCATTTCGGGACAGAGCGGCCGTTCCACCAAGGTCTATGAGGCCTGCGATATTCTGGCAAAGCAGTTGAAACGCGGCGAAGACATGGCCGATCTTTCCAAAATGGATGCCATCATGGGCATTGAACAGGAGGAGACCGGCGACTTCATCGTTAATGAAAAGGATAAGATCGTAAACCTTACCGCGGAGGGTGTCTCCAAGGTCGAGAAGTTTTTCTCGATCGAGAACCTGGCGGATCCGGAGAATCTGGAGATCCAGCACTGCATCATCCTGGCGCTGCGGGCCAACAACCTCATTCACCGCGATCATGACTACATCGTAAAGGATGACCAGGTCCTGATCGTCGATGAGTTCACCGGGCGCGTGATGCCGGGAAGACGTTACTCGGACGGCCTGCACCAGGCGATCGAAGCCAAGGAGCACGTGAAGGTCAAACGCGAGAGCAGGACCCTGGCAACGATCACCTTCCAGAACTTCTTTAACAAGTTCGCCAAGAAGGCCGGCATGACCGGTACCGCCCTGACCGAAGAAAAGGAATTCCGCGAGATCTACGGCATGGACGTCATCGAGATCCCGACCAACAAGCCGGTACAGCGTATCGATCATCAGGATTCGGTCTATAAAACAAAGAAGGAAAAACTGGCAGCCGTCGTCGAACAGGTCAGAGAATGCCATGAGAAGGGACAGCCGGTGCTTGTCGGTACGATCACGATCGAAGCGTCGGAAGAGTTGTCCAAACTCTTGAGCAAGGCGGGGATCCCGCACAATGTGCTGAACGCGAAGTTCCATGAGCTGGAAGCGCAGATCGTCGAGAAGGCGGGCGAACACGGCGCCGTGACGATCGCGACCAATATGGCGGGCCGCGGTACCGATATCAAACTGGATGACATTGCAAGAGAGGCCCACGGTCTCTACATCGTCGGCACCGAGCGGCATGAGTCGAGACGTATCGACAACCAGCTGCGCGGCCGTTCCGGACGTCAGGGCGATCCCGGCGATTCCCGGTTCTTTATTTCCCTGGAGGACGACCTGATGCGTCTCTTTGGTTCCGAGCGCATGATCAGCATGTTCAACATGCTGCGGATTCCGGAAGGCCAGGAGATCACCCACAGCTCCTTAAGCAAGGCAATCGAGAACGCGCAGAAGAAGATCGAGACCAATAACTTCGGCATCCGCAAGAACCTGCTGGATTTCGACCAGGTCATGAACGAACAGCGCGAGATCATCTATGCGGAACGCAGACAGGTGCTGGACGGCGAGAGCATGCGGGATGCCATTTACAAGATGATCACCGATACCGTGGAGAACGCGGTGGAGACGGCGATCGGAGACGATGCGGACAGCGACGATTGGGATCTGCAGGAACTGAATGAGATCCTCCTGCCGACGATCCCTCTGGAACCCATTACCCGCGGCCGGATGAAGGAGCGCACGAAGAACGGGCTTTTGCAGCAGCTCAAGGAAGAAGCGGTCCATCTGTATGAAATGAAAGAAGCGGAGTTCCCGGAACCGGAGGCGATCCGCGAACTGGAACGTGTGGTGCTGCTTCGCTCCATTGACCGTAAGTGGATGAGTCACATCGATGACATGGATCAGCTCCGTCAGGGCGTCGGTCTCCAGGCTTACGGCCAGCGTGATCCTTTTGTCGAATACAAGATGGCCGGGTATGAGATGTTCAACGAGATGACGGAGAACATCATGGAGGAGACGGTCCGCACGCTCTTCCACATACGTGTGCAGGAGAAGGTGGAGAGAGAACAGGTCGCGAAGGTCACCGGCACCAACAAGGACGACAGCGCGGCGAGGACGCCGGTAAAGCGGGCGGAGAAGAAGATCTATCCGAACGACCCCTGCCCCTGCGGAAGCGGAAAGAAGTACAAGAACTGCCACATGCGTATTGACCAGCAAAAGGCCTGAGAAGGAAAGGCAGACAAATCCATGGTATTACTTGATCAGATGAAGCAGGAGCTTTCCCAGTATGCGGCTCCGCTCAAGGAGGTCAGAGATTCTCTCGACCTGGAAAACAAAATACAGCGCATCGAAGAACTTGCCAGAGAGTCCGAAGCACCGGATTTCTGGAATGACGTGGACGATGCCAATAAAAAAATGAAACTGTTAAAGGATCTGCAGGGAGTCGTCGATGACGCAAACCATCTGTCCTCACAGTATGAGGACATCGAGGTCCTGATCGAGATGGGGAACGAGGAGAGTGACGTCGAGGCGCAGAACCAGACGGCGGAAGAGGTCCGGTCGGAACTGGATGCTTTTATCGCGAAGCTGGAGGAAATGCGGTTGGCGACGCTCCTGACGGGAGAATACGACGGCTGCGATGCCATCGTCGAACTGAATGCGGGCGCCGGCGGGACCGAGAGCTGCGACTGGTGCTCGATGCTTTACCGCATGTACACGCGGTGGGCTGACAAGCACGGTTATTCGGTGGAAGTCCTGAACTTCCTGGACGGAGACGAAGCGGGGATCAAGTCCGTGCAGTTCCAGGTGAGCGGGACGAACGCCTACGGCTATCTGAAATCCGAACACGGGGTGCACAGACTGGTGCGCATCTCGCCCTTCAATGCCCAGGGCAAGCGCCAGACATCCTTTGTTTCCTGCGATGTCATGCCGATCATCGAACACGACGACAGCATTATGATCAATCCCGACGACCTGCGCATCGATACCTATCGCTCCAGCGGCGCCGGCGGACAGCACATCAACAAAACGAGTTCCGCGATCCGCATCACGCACCTGCCGACGGGGATCGTCGTGACCTGCCAGAATGAGCGCTCCCAGTTCCAGAACAAGGATAAGGCGATGGAGATGCTGATCAGTAAGCTCCATCAGCTGAAGATCAAGGAGCAGGAGGAACAGGCGGCACAGATCCGGGGCGATGTCAAGGACATTGCCTGGGGAAGCCAGATCAGGTCCTATGTCCTGCAGCCCTACACCATGGTGAAGGACACGCGGACCGAAGAGGAAACCAGCGATACCGGACGCGTCCTCGACGGCGATATCGACCGGTTCATGAATGCCTATCTGAAATGGATGGCAAAAAAATAAAACAGGAACGGTAATCTTAGATGTTCAAAAGCTATCTGATCGTATTTTTGATTTCCATGGTGCCCCTGATCGAGTTAAGAGGCGCCATTCCGTATTCGCAGCTTTTCGGGCTGCCGCTGCTTCCGTCCTTCATCGTGGCGATCCTCGGCAACATGCTGCCGGTGCCCGTCATTTTCTTTTTTGCGAGGAAGGTACTGGAATGGGGCGCGGATAAGCCCGTCATCGGACCCTTTTTCCGCTTCTGCCTGGAGAAGGGCAACCGGGGCGGAGAGAAGTTAAAGAGCAAGGCGGGGAGGGGACTCTATTATGCGCTCCTTCTCTTTGTCGGTATCCCGCTTCCGGGGACCGGCGCCTGGACAGGGACCCTTGCCGCGAGCATTCTGAATATGGATTTTAAGAAGAGTGTCGTTGCCGTCATGCTCGGCGTTATGCTGGCGGGCGTGATCATGGGGCTTGGCTCCACGGTCTTTGTCGGACTCTTCGGAACGATTTCCTGAAAAAAGGAGTAAGGATATGAAAAACGGATGGATCAAGGTGGCAGCCGTATCGCCCGTCGTGAGTGTGGCGGATCCCGCAAAGAATGCGGAGGAGATTCTGCGCACGGCAAACAGGGCGGTCTCAGAAGGCGCAAAGATCATCGTCTTTCCGGAACTGGCGCTTTCCGGGTTTACCTGCAGGGATCTGTTTCTGCAGGATACGCTCGTGAACGGGACGATGGCGGCACTTCAAAAGATCGTAAAGGAAAGTAAAAAACACGACGCGCTTATGTTCATCGGACTGCCGGTCCGCGTGGGAAACAAGCTGTACAATGCGGCGGCAGCAGTACAGGGCGGAGAACTTCTGGCGCTGATCCCGAAGGTCCATCTTGTCAACGGAAGCGGAATCTTTGAGTCGCGCTATTTTGCACCCGGGAACCGGGAAGTAAAGGTCGTTTCCCTTCCGGGATTCGGCGAAGTGCTTTTCGGCAGCAAGATCCTCTTCGAATGCCCGGCGGTCGAAGGCCTGCAGGTGGCGGCCGAGATCTGTGCCGACTTCTGGGTGCCGGATGCACCGCACATCGCCCATGCCCGAGCAGGGGCAACGGTTCTTGTCAATCTCTCGACGTCGGATGAACTGGCCGGGAAACACGCCCGCAGAAGAAAAATGCTTCAGGCT
The DNA here is from genome assembly GCA_017627275.1 of Lachnospiraceae bacterium. Taxonomy (GTDB): domain Bacteria; phylum Bacillota; class Clostridia; order Lachnospirales; family Lachnospiraceae; genus CAG-791. Next base: position 1,996 of record JAGAHC010000074.1, on the reverse strand, counting down.
GTCAGCGAACGGATCCTGGCGGGATATGTGTTTGCGGACTCCGGGGACGGCGAGTCGAGCGGAGAGGGCATCTATACGGGCAGCAACTTTATTGCGGAAAACGGAAAGATCCTTGCGGAGTCGAATCTGTTACAGGGGACTTCGTTCGGAGAACCTTCCTTTGCGATCAGCGAGATTGATATCCAGAGTCTGATGCAGGCAAGAAAGACCTCGACCACCTTTACGGAAGGAGAAGAGGAAGGATATGTCCGCATCGTGTGCGAAATGAAAGAGAGCGTGACGAAGCTCACAAGACATTATTCCGCGCATCCCTTCTTCCCGGAAGACGAGGCGGAGCGGAAGGTCTTCTGTGAAGAGGTGCTCTCCATTCAGGCAAGAGCCCTCGCAAGGCGCCTTGCGCATACACATTCCACGCAGGCGGTGCTCGGGATCTCCGGCGGATTGGATTCGACGCTGGCGCTCCTTGTGACAGCCAGGGCCTTTGACCTTTTGAAACTCCCGCGCAAACAGATCGTCGCGGTAACGATGCCGGCATTCGGCACGACCGACAGGACTTACAGCAATGCCTGCGGACTGACGAAGGCGCTGCATGCGACCCTGCGGGAGATCAATATCAAGAAGAGCATCCTTCAGCACTTTGCGGATATCGGGCATGACGAGAAGGATCACGATGTAACCTATGAGAATGCGCAGGCAAGAGAGCGCACGCAGATCCTGATGGACATTGCCAACGAGATCGGCGCCCTCGTCGTGGGGACAGGTGATATGTCCGAGATGGCTCTCGGCTGGGCGACCTACAACGGCGACCATATGTCGATGTACGGGGTAAACGCGGGCGTCCCGAAGACGCTGCTGAGACACCTGGTCTTTCTGGAAGCGGAGAAAACGAGTGACAGCAAGGTCCGGAAGGTATTGCTCGACGTGCTGGATACCCCTGTTTCCCCGGAACTTCTGCCGCCGACAAAAGACGGGAAGATCGCACAGAAGACAGAAGACCTCGTAGGGCCTTATGAACTGCACGACTTCTTCCTTTATCATCTGCTGCAGTCCGGCTTTTCGCCGGCCAAGATCTACCGGCTGGCCGTGGACGCGTTCAGGGGAACCTATTCGAAGGCGGTGATCCTGAAATGGATGAAGACCTTCTACAGACGCTTCTTTAACCAGCAGTTCAAGCGCTCCTGCATGCCGGACGGACCAAAGGCGCTGGGGATCAGCCTGTCTCCGAGAGGCGGCCTGATGATGCCTTCGGATGCGGTGAGCACGTTATGGATGGAAGAGGTGGAAACGCTGAAATGAGAATCCCATTTACCAAGATGGAAGGCCTCGGCAACGATTACGTTTACATCAACGGATTTGAGGTACAGGTGGCGGAGGACTTCAAAAAAGAACTGGCCGTAAAGCTTTCGGACCGTCACTTCGGTGTGGGGTCCGACGGACTCATCTTCATCAATCCGTCCGAGCAGGCGGATTTTGAGATGGAGATGTACAATGCCGACGGGACCAGAGCCGAGATGTGCGGCAACGGCATACGGTGCGTGGCCCGCTACGTCTATGATCACAGGATGACGGACAAAACGGACTTTACCATTGAGAGCATGGGTGCCGTCAAGCAGATGCACCTCTGTGTCGAAGGGGAGGAAGTCACGGCGGTCGAAGTCAACATGGGCAGTCCCATCCTGGAAGCGGAAAAGATCCCGGTGCTTTCTTCCGTATCGCCGGTCATTGCGCAGCCGATCGAGGTCGGCGGCCTTCTCTATGAGATGACCTGCGTTTCCATGGGCAATCCCCACTGCGTCGTTTTTGTGGAAGATGTGAAGAACCTGCCGCTCGAAAAGATCGGTCCGCTCTTTGAACATCACGAGCTCTTTCCCAACCGCGTCAACACCGAGTTTGTCCAGGTCGTCGACCGGGAGACGGTGAAAATGCGTGTCTGGGAACGCGGCACGGGAGAGACGCTTGCCTGCGGGACCGGCGCCTGCGCGACGGCCGTCGCCTG
>JAGAHC010000010.1 GCA_017627275.1 Lachnospiraceae bacterium | reverse complement strand
GGATCTCCTTCGGAAAGGATATGCCCTGCGATCTCCGGGACGCCGGCAAGCGATCTGCCCACCTCATAAAGCGTCTCGTCCATCATGCAGTCATACAGATAGCGGTAAAGGATCCTGTGCAGGGCATGAATTGGCGGCACCGTGTTCTCCCGGTGTGCCATGGAAAAAGCGCTGTGCACCTCTAAAAAGAGTTCCAGCCGCTGCATGAAACGTTCTTCCGATGCTTCTTCCGGGTCGTAGGCAAAGGGGATGGCGCTGCGCAGTTCAAACAGAAGCGTACTGAAAAACCGTCCGTAGTCTTCCCCGAATGCCGCGACCGCAAAGGCCGGATCGGCATAACTCTTTTTATAATTCTCCGGAAGAACGTCACTGTACAATGCGTGATTCTTTTCTTCCCACACGGAAAGAGGCCGCTCCTCTTCTTCGGGAGAAGTGACAAAGCGCCGCTCTTCTTCGAGCATCAGCAGAAAAGAGGCAGCATTCCGGAAATAGCGGTCATATGCTTCCCCCACTTCCGGTGATGCGGCGATCTCCCTGATCCGTTCTGTTTCCAACATAAACCGTTCACTGTTCATCTCGTAACTCCGTTACAGAATCCCATAATACACAACCAGACAGCTGAGTAAAATAGACAGGCCGTTGAGTACCATGCCGCAGTAGGACAACAGAAACATCGTGTCCTCCTCCTGCCGCGAAAGCATTGCGAGGATCATCCCCGTCACGGAAAACAGAAGACTGAGAAGGATCACCGCCCCATAGGCCACTCTCGCCTCTCCGCCGTTCTGCACCGTAAATGCGATCGTCAGAACACCCGACAAAAGAGAGAGTGCGCCGAGAAAGATCGAAAAGAGAGCTTTCGGGGATTTTCTCTTATGCAGAAAGAGAAGTTTTCTCGGACGTTTTACGCTTTCCATATATCCGTCCCGTATTCCCGGTAATAGGCGTGGATCTTTTCTTCGATCTCTTCCGTAAAGCCGCTTTTTTCCCTGTCTGTTTCGGACAGGTAGCTTACCACGTCCTGCATGGTCACGATGGAAGCGGCGGGGAAACCGTATGTCTGTTCAATCTCCTCCTGTGCGCTGAAGGACGAGGTGATGCCCTTCTCCAGTCTGTTCAGCGATACGATCAGACCGACGATATCGACATCCGCCTGGGCCTTTAAGATCGGGACCGTCTCCGCGATCGACTTGCCGGAGGTGGTGACGTCTTCGATAATGAGGACCCTGTCGCCGTCTTTCAGTTTACTGCCCAAAAGGATGCCGGCATCCCCGTGATCCTTTTCTTCCTTGCGGTTGCTGCTGTAGCGCACTTCCTTCCCGTAGCGCTGATGCAGCGCAATGGCGCAGGCCACGGCAAGCGGGATCCCTTTGTACGCAGGACCGAATAAAACATCGAAGGAAAGTCCGAATCGTGCGTGGATCGCCTGCGCGTAAAAATCACCGAGACGAAACAGTTCCTCCCCTGTCACATAGGCGCCCGCGTTCATGAAAAACGGCGATTTTCTCCCGCTCTTCAGGGTAAAATCCCCGAACTGCAGGACTCCCGTTTCCAGCATGAAATCAATAAATACCTTCTGATAGTTTTCCATCATAATCCTTTCATCACATCACGGATCTCCGTGATCATGGC
>JAGAHC010000073.1 GCA_017627275.1 Lachnospiraceae bacterium | reverse complement strand
TGCGTAATATACGGCGGAAGCGGCATCTCGCCGAGTTCATTCAGCACCTCTTCCCAGATGCCGTCAAAGGCAAATTCCACGATGCGGTTGCCGTCGGGGAGTACCTCCTTGATGGTCGCTGTGAGAGGAGCCGGTCCCTCCTGCTTTCCTTCACCAAACACAACCACATCGCCCTCGCGGAGCTTCTTCCCCGGGTGGACGATGGTCTCCCAGGTGTTCTCGGACAGGCGCTTTAGGAGGAGGATCTCCGCCGCACTGCCGCCTTCGTGAAAGCGGCCGCCACCGCTTAAGTGGGTGCCGTCGGATCCTTTCGGAACACGGGTCCCGATGAGGCGGGCAGGAATGACACGAGTGTCATTTAACACCAGGCAATCGCCGGCTTCGAGGTAGTCGAGGATGTCCGTGAAGGTCTTGTGCTCGATCTCCCCGGTCTCCTTATGCAGCACCATCAAACGCGAAGAAGACCGGTCGCGCAGCGGATCCTGTGCGATCAGTCTTTCCGGGAGTTCATAATAATAGTCTGCGGTTTTGAGTCCGGTGATCTTCTCTTCTGTCATAGTTTTCATGAAAGGAACCACTATCCCTGAGGAAACTGGTCCCAAGGACCGAAATCGGTCCTTTGTACAGGGACCAGTTTCCTCAGGGATAGTGGTTCCCTTTTGAGATTCTTAGCAGCCGGCGTGTTTTAAAAACGCCTTGTAGCCTTTCAGTGCTTCGTAGATATCGGCTTTGGACGTAGCTTCCCACGGCGCGTGCATGTTGAGGACGGCGATGCCGGAGTCGATGACGTCCATGCCGTAGTTGGCGAGGATGTAGGCGATGGTGCCGCCGCCGCCGAGGTCGACGCGGCCAAGTTCCGCGGTCTGCGTCTGGACATTTGCCTTTTCAAAGATCCCGCGCAGGTGCGCGATGTATTCGGCGTTGGCATCGTTGGAACCGGACTTGCCACGCGAGCCGGTGAACTTGTTGAATACGAGACCGCGGCCCAGGTAGCTGACGTTCTTCTTGTCAAAGCTTCTGGCATAGGTGGGATCGAAGCCGGAGCTCACGTCGGAGGAGAGCATCTTGCTGTTTGCCAGGGCACGGCGCAATCCCAGTTCATTTTTGTACTGGCCCGCAAGGTTCATGACTTCCGCCAGCGCATTTTCAAAGAACTTCGAATGCATGCCGGTGGCGCCGACGCTTCCGATCTCTTCCTTATCGACAAGAAGCGTTACGCTCGTGCGCTCCGGGATCGCCTTTTCATCAACGATGGCGCGAAAGGACGGGTAGGCGCAGACGCGGTCGTCCTGGCCGTAGCCGAGGATCATGGAGCGGTCGAAGCCGGCGTCTCTTGCCTTGCCGGCGGGCACGACTTCGAGTTCTGCGCTTTCAAAGTCTTCTTCATCGATCCCGTACATTTCCTTTAAGATCGCGAGGATCGCCTTTTTGGTATTGAGTTTTTTGTAGGCCTTGTCTTCTTCGTCGACACTTCCGGCTTTGCCGGCCTTGCGCTTCGCGTCGATAATGACGGGCTTGTTGCCGATAATGATGTCGAGCGCTTCGCCAAGCACCACTTCCGAGGCCTTCTTCTGCATCTGTTCCTGGGAAAGGTGGATGAGCAGATCGCTCACAAAGAAGACCGGATCGTCTTCATCCTCGCCGACATTCAGGACGACCGTCGAGCCGTCCTTTTTCACTATGACGCCGTGGAGCGCCAGGGGCATCGTGACGTAGAGATACTTCTTGATGCCGCCGTAGTAATGCGTATCGAGGTAGGCGAGGTCGCTGTTCTCATACAGCGGGTTCTGCTTCACGTCCATGCGCGGGCTGTCGATGTGGGCGCCCAGGATATTGATCCCCTCTTCGATCGGGCGTTTGCCGATGCGGAAGAGCACCATGGATTTCCCCATCTGCACCGCGTAAACCTTGTCGCCTGCCTTGAGCTTCGTTTTCTTCTGAATCAGCGTGTCCAGTTCTTTATAATCCGCCTTCTCCGCTTCGTTCACGAAGAAGTCGATGCACTCCCGCTCGGTCTTGCACAGGCTTAAGAAGCTTTTATACTCCTCCGCAAATTTATCGCACTTTTTCTGTGTCTCGAGATCGTAGAGTGTCCATGCGTTTTTCCGAATCATGATCTGTCTCCTTTTTATTGTCCTCTGAGTTTTACGTCCTTGTCTTCGAGGGCGTCGATGACCTTGTCCATGGCTTCATTGACTTCCGCCTCCTCGAGGGTCCGCTCTTTGTTGCGGAAGGTGAGGTTGTAGGCAAGGGACTTGAAGCCTTCCTCGATCTGCGCGCCTTCATAGACATCAAAGAGCCTGAAGTTCTCCAGGAACCTGCCGCCCTGCTTCTTGATGATCTTGCCGATCTCGCCGGCCGTCATGGACTTGGGCACGAGCAGCGCGATGTCGCGTAACATGGCCGGGAATCTGGCAATGCCGGTGTAGTGCGGCTCGAAATGCACGAGCGGCACGATAGCGTCGATATCGATCACGGCGACATAGGCGCGTTCCCCGATCTCGTAATTCTTTAAAATGAGAGGGTGCACTTCGCCGACAAGGCCAATCGCCGTCGAAGAGTCTTTGCCGGTGCGCATGAGGATCCGTGCCTGGCGGCCGGGATGGCAGAACGGGATGTCGCCGTCGTTTTGCCAGTTGATCTCTCCCTTCACGCCGCACTTGTTGAGGAAGCTTTCCACCACGCCCTTCATCGCAAAGAAGTCGCCTTCGCCGTACATGCCGAGCGTCCAGCACTTCTTCTCTTCGGGAAGCTCGGTGAGCGGAAGCTGCTTTGGCAGGTAAACGGCCGCCAGTTCAAAGAGTCTGGCGTCCTTGTTCCGGCGGTTGTAGTTCGTGGAAAGGCTCGTAAGCATGCCGTTCAAAGGCGTCGTGCGCATCACGGAAAAGTCTTCACCGAGCGGGTTGGCGATCCGGATGACTTCGCGCTCCTTTGCGCCTTCGGGGATGAGCAGCTTGTCCAGCGTCTTCGGGCTCTCGAAGGAGTAGGTCATCGCTTCGGAGAAGCCGTACCCGCGCGCGATGTCGCGTGCCACGTTTTCCACCTGCATGCGCTTCGTGATGCCGCCGATCGTCGCGCTCGACTTCGGGAGCGTCGTCGGGATATTGTCATAGCCGGTAAAGCGCGCCACTTCTTCCGCGAGGTCGCACATGGCTTTTAAGTCCTGTCGGAAAGAAGGCACGATGACTTCTTTTTTTGCTTCGTCGAACTGAAGTTCCAGTTTTTTGAAAATGGAAAGCATCTCCTCTTCGCGATAATCCGTTCCGAGGAAGGTGTTGATCTCCTGCGCGTCAAACGGAATCCGCACGGGTTCTTTAAGCGGCACCTTCACGTCGATCGTGCCGGGAACGACCTTCCCACAGCGAAGTTCCTGCATAAGCGCGCAGGCGCGGTCGATCGCCGCTTCCGCGTTGGCCGGGTCGAGGCCCTTTTCAAAGAGGCCGGACGCATCCGTGCGCAGGCCGATCCGCTTTGCGGATTTGCGGATGTTCGCGCCATGGAAGGTGGCGGCTTCAAACAGGACCGTCTTTACGTTGTCCGTGATCATGGAGTTCTCGCCGCCCATGATGCCGGCGATGCCGATCTCTTTTTCGGCGTCGCAGATCATGAGGACGTCTCCGTCCATCTCTCTTTCCTGTCCGTCCAGCGTTACGAATTTGTCGCCGTCTGCTGCGCGGCGCACGATGATCTTGTGACCCGCCACGGTGTCGAGGTCAAAGGCGTGCATCGGCTGGCCGTACTCCAGCATGACGTAGTTGATGATGTCGACCAGGTTGTTGATGGGACGGATCCCTGCTGCCGCCAGGCGCTCCCGCATCCACTTCGGACTCTCCTCGATATGGATGTCCGTGCAGACGCGCGCGCAGTATCTGCTGCAAAGGTCTTCGTCCTTCACTTCGACGGACACGTAGTCTTCTACTTTTCCTTCGCCCTGCTGCGCAGGGTCTCCTGCGCCGCCGTTTGCAAAGGCGGAAGTGTCGGGCGCGTGGAAGGGCAGGTCAAACGTGGCCGCCACTTCTCTGGCGATGCCCAAAACGCTGTAGCAGTCGACGCGGTTGCTGGTGATCTCATATTCAAAAACGGTATCGCGCAGTCCCATGTACGCTACGGCGTCTGAGCCGATCGCAGGGAATGCGCCCGTTTCCTTATCGGGGCGAATGATGTAGATGCCGTCCTCCGGCGCATCCGGGTACTGCTCTCTGGAAGCGCCCATTTCCTCGACCGAGCAGAGCATGCCGTTGGAATCCAGACCTCTGAGTTTGCCGGCCTTGATCGCAAAGCCTTCTTCCGGCTTCTGCAAAACGTGCTCGCCGTTCGGCTTGTGGTCGAAGCCCGCCGCGACATGGCCGCCCGCAAGGACGACCGGAATAACATCGCCTTCGTGCACGTTGGTCGCGCCGGTCACGATCTGTACCGTGCCGTCCGTCTCGTCAAGGCCGATGATGTCTTTCTTATCGACCGCGAGGTCCTTCTCTTCTCCCACGACCTGCACCCTGCAGACGATGAGCTTGTCCGCATCCGGGTGTTTGTCGATCTTTAAGATCCTGCCGACGACGATCTTTTCCAGGTTTTTATCCAGGCGCGTATGCTTCTCGACCTTCGTCCCGGAAAGCGTCATCCTGTCGTTGTATTCCTGATCCGTGCAGTTTAGATCCGGCACGTACTGTTTGATCCACGAAAGAACTGTGTTCATACTTTACTCCTTAGTTTTAGCAGACCCGGCCATCAGAACTGTTCCAGAAACCGGGTATCGTTCTCATACAAAAGACGCATGTCGTCGATGCCGTATTTGAGCAGCGCGATGCGCTCGAGGCCGACGCCGAAGGCAAAGCCCGTGTACTTCTTCGGATCGATGCCGCTCATTTCCAGCACGTGCGGATGCACCATCCCGCAGCCGAGGATCTCGATCCAGCCTTCGCCCTTGCAGAAGCCGCAACCCTTGCCGCCGCACTTAAAGCAGGACACGTCCATCTCGGCGGACGGCTCCGTGAACGGGAAGTGGTGTGGTCTGAAGCGCACGCGTGTCTCTTCCCCGAACAGCGCCTTGGAGAATTCTTCGAGCGTTCCTTTGAGGTCTGCGAAGGTGATGCCCTCATCGACGACCAGTCCTTCCACCTGATGGAAGGTCGGGGAATGCGTGGCATCCACCGCGTCGCTTCGGTACACGCGGCCCGGCGCGATCATGCGGATCGGCATGCGGCCCGCTTCCATCGCATGAATCTGCGTGGAGGAAGTCTGCGTGCGCAGCAGGATGTCGCCGTTGATATAGAACGTATCCTGCTCATCCTTTGCCGGATGATCCGCGGGAATGTTCAGGGCTTCGAAGTTGTAGTAGTCCTTCTCGATCTCGGGACCTTCCATGACTTCATACCCCATCCCGATGAAGATATCTTCCAGTTCCTTCAAGGCTACGGTGTTGGGATGCAAATGCCCGAGCGGAAGCGTTTTCCCGGGAAGCGTGACATCGATCTGCTCTCTGGCAAGACGTTCTGTCAGGATCTTCTCCTCCATCTTCGCCTGCGCCACTTTGATGGCCTCTTCGATCGCCGTACGGGCGTCATTCACCATCTGCCCGACCTTCGGTCGCTCTTCGGCCGCAACATCCTTCATGCCTTTCAGGATGTCGGTCAGCGTTCCCCTTTTTCCCAGGACCTCCACACGGACCTTTTCCACAGCCTCCGGCACCTGCGCCTCTTTCAGACGCTCCAGCGCCTCCTGCCGGATTCTTTCCAGTTCCTGCTGCATCATAATTGCTCCTTCTATTGCATAATAATAAGAAAATGTAGTCCAAAAACACTTTATTATAGCACTAATTCAAGGAAGGAACCACTTTCCTCAGGGATGGTGGTCCCTTGGGGACCAGTTTCCTCAGGGATGGTGGTTCCTTGTCTCCAGCGAACGGGCAAACACGAACAGGATGGGCGTCGTAAAGATCAGTGACAGCGCATATCGGGAATACACCATCGGGCTGACGATGAGGAACAGGGCATTGACGACGCTGGGCAGAAGGAGGAGCGGCGTGTTATTGCCGATCTTCTTTCGAATGACATAAGCGGCGCCGCTAGGGAGCCAGACCGTGTAGAATACGTATTCAAAGAAGAGGTCGATGCCGGGGATGTGCTCCAGCGCGTAGTAGGTTTCGGTGAATCCTTCGTAGACGCCGGGCGCGAAATAATGATCGATCTGCGCAAAGACGCCGTCGTGCGAAGGGATCTGCCGGAAGATGTCGAGGAAGGAGCCGATCGTGAAGAAGGGTCCGCAGATGGTGAAGGTCGCCTGCAGGTAGGTCCCCGGGTGCTTCAGGCCCATCTTGGCCCAGGTGCGCAGGTATGCGTTCCTCTCCTGTTTCGTGGCGTGGAGGTTGTAGGTCGCTTTCACGGGGTCCGAGGTATCGGTGGCATACACATGCGTGATTTTGTCGTAGTCGAGCACGGCGGCGATGGCTTCCTTTTCCTCCGCCGTGATCTCCTCCGGATAGTCCCGCAGATAGTGCGCGGTCTGCTGGAAAAGCGTGCCGTAGATTTCCTGCTTTCCTCCCGGGTAGATGTTCAGCGCGGGATACAGGATCCTCGGAAGCAGGAAAAACATAAGCAGGCTGCAGCTGATCAGGGCGGCGATGGTCGTTTTTCGGCTTTCCTTTGCGCACAGCAAAAGGCCGAGCCCCGAGAGGAGCACCAAATAGATCCCCGTATTCTGCGTAAGACAAAGAAGGATGCTTAGGACAATAAAGAAGGCTTTTCTTTGATTAGAAAAAAGCTGCGGCCTGAGACAGGCAAGGAAAAAGAGGCAAAGCCACGGGATGTAGAGCGCGCTGTGGATCGTGTTTTTCAGCATCGTGATCGCGTAGTAGCCGACGAAGGGGAACAGGCCGAAGAACAGGGTCAGCAGGTTTCTGCCCGCGGCCGGCACGTCCAGTTCTTTCAGTATTCTCAGCGTGTACGCAATGCATGCGCTCAAAAGGCACATCTGGAAGATACAGCAGAGCAGCACGCCGAGCGACGGGTGCCCGAGGAGCATTCCCAGGCGAACGAAGGCGGCAAACAGAAGCGATACGAACACCGGGTGATGGGCGTTGAGGAGCGCGTTCACCTCTTCCTGTCCCTCGACGAATCCGAACGCGACCGGCGCGACACCGTCCAGCGCATCGAGGATCTGATTCACCGTGTCGTAGTTCATCAGACCGGGCGCGTAGATGATGAGGTACGGCAGCCAGCAGAGCACCAAAAATGCAGCCACTGCAAGCGGCGGCGGGTCGATCAGACTAAGGAATGCGGGAAGGATCCTTCTCCCCTCACTCTTCCTGCGCAGGATCCGCTCTATCCCATATAAAGCCAGTGTCGCAAAAAAGAAGAAAAGTACAAACAGAAGCGCCCATAAAAAAAGATCCGATTTGCTGTGCCTGAACAGCATGTGCCTTTCCGAGACAATGTAGCAAAACGAATTGATAAGTGCGATGATGAAAGCCACCGGGCCGGCATGCCCTAATCTTTCTTTAGCAAACATTTCATGATTATTATATTCGTTTGCCCCGGCAGATTCAATGGAACCACTTTCTTCTGATTTCCTCAGGGAGACTGGTCCCTATTAGACTAGAAGCACTCAAAATGAGTTTTACAATCTCTATGAATCCCTCTAGAATAAAAATGTTCCATTTTTAGAATTACCGAACTTAAGAGGATAGAATCATGCAAAAAAAGTATTCTGACAACATTCGGATTTTCGTAATGTCTGTTTTATCTGCTTTAGCACTTGTAATCTCCTACGATACCCCAGAGCCATCACCTGCTGGCATTGATGATACTTACTTTCAACCTATTTATAAATTGATAGATTTATAAATTGATAGAGCAAATTGAGGCAAGTATGGCAGGAAAAGGCTTTCTTGCTTCAATTCTTATTGGATTGTTCTTCATTCTATATAGAGAATTCTTTTATACGAAAAAACTATGCAAAATCAAAGGCGATCAATGTTTATCGCTAATACTTGCCATTCTATATACCTTAGCCCGTGGATTCACTTTTGGGAATGCATTGTCTGTATTGTACCGCCCGAGATTGAATCTATTAAAATCAGCTGTTTTGATTTCCGGAGTTTGTTTTTTATATCTGTTCGGAATACGTTTTATTCATCATCTATTGTCCCAAAAGGAGTTATGGCATAGTACAAAAAAAGCAACGCAAAAGAAAAAAAATGGTGGGAAAACCATCCATGGCTCTCTTCCTTTCTGGTAATTAGTATCTGCTGGGGGCCCCATTTAATTTGCAGATTTCCCGGAGCGATGGGGGATGACAACTGGAATCAACTCTTGTTTTTCTACGGCTACAAGCCGTATTCAGACTGGCAGCCAATCGTCCACACATGGCTGCAAGGTACATTTGTAAACATTGGAAAAACTATAGGAAGCACCAACTTGGGTCTTTTTACATACGTTTTGTGTCAATCCATAGCAATGGCGTTAATTCTTTCTTATACGATTTACCTAATGGATCGCTGGTTGGTTCCCAAATGGTACTCCATTCTTGTTTTACTAATCTATTGCATAGAACCCTACTATGTGGGAAATATTGCGTGGCCAATTAAAGATTACATTTATCTAATCGGCTTTATGCTTATGATATTGTCCATTATTAAACTAGTGGACACAAAAGATCTATGCTTCCCAAATAACAAAAAAAGCCTCGCTCTCTGGACAATTGGAATTCTTCTCTTGTGCAGCGGTCGAAATAATGGTTGAGAAGCACCTATGACATACAAAAGAATCCTCCGGTGGAAATGCTTTCATTCTTTTTTCAAACAACCGCAAGATATGTAGATGAATACGAGGACTTTATTCCTGAAGAAGAAGCTGAAGCTATTAATAGAGTCCTACCCTATGACATGATTTCTGTATATTATAACCCCCTTACATCAGATGACATAAAAGGTCATTTCAAGACCGATGCAACAGCTGAGGATCTAAAAGAATATATAATCGTCTGGGGAAAGCAATTCGTGCAGCATCCGCTTTGCTATATTTCTGCAATACTAAATCAAAACCATCCTCTATTTATGCCGGAATTTGACAACTATGTTTATCGCTATAATCAAGACTGCAATAATGGGAGCAGTGTGGCTCTTGGCTTTAGCGCAGAAGATGGACAACCTTTTGATGAATGGATAGGCTTTACTATCCCTGAGCCTTTAAGAGGAAGTGCTATCACTATTGTCAGTTACTATGAAATGTTACACAACCTACCAATCTTTGGCCTTTTGTCAAGTGTTGGGTTTTACTGCATATTATTGTATGTATTAACCTTCTTTATCCTTAAAGAACTCCCAAAGAAAAGCTGGTTTGTTCTCTGGCCTGTATGGATAGTATATTTTTTCATCTACCTGTCTCCGATGATTATCCGACAGCCCCGTTACGCATGGCCGATCATTTATGCCATGCCACTCCTTATTAGCTGGTATATGCAACAAAAAAAGAAAAATGCCTAATAAAAACCGACCAACATCTCTGTACTTTGACTCCTAGCACACGCTAGGTGGGTGTCCGCAGCCTGCGCCTCTGCCGTCCCCTGCCGTAGCAAAAAAAGCCGAGGGCTTTTTGCCGGGGGCGTGGCATCCGCCAGGCAATGTAAGAATCCCGTTTAAAGTAATTGTAGGTTCAAAATAACAGAAACATTAATCGGTTACTTTATTATAGCATATCGCGGGGGTGTTATTCCGCTGTCGTCTCCTCTTTGAGCCACGCCCGTTCCTCCTCCGAAAGGTAGGGGGAAAGCTTCTCGAAAACGGCCTGCTGGTACTCGTCGAGCATCTTCAGGACATCCGACGGAAGGAGGCTTCGGTCGATGAGGCGCTTGTCAAGCGGCACGTAGGTGAGCGCGTCAAAGCCGAGGAACTTCCCGTCCGCGGACTCGCACTTGTTGACGGTTAAGAGGATGGTTTCGATGCGGATGCCGTACTCGCCCTCGCGGTACACACCCGGTTCGTCGGAAACGATCATGCCGGCCTTCATCTCTTCGTCCGGCGTCATCTTCTGCCAGCTGATGCGCTGCGGTCCTTCATGGACGTTTAAGAGCGCGCCGATGCCGTGGCCGGTGCCGTGTTTGTAGTCGACGCCGTCTTTCCAGAGTTCCATGCGCGCAAGAATGTCGAGGTTGCGGCCGGTGCAGCCTTCCAGGAAGACTGCATTCTGCAGGCGCAGCGTCCCCGCGAGCGTCAGGGTGTAGTGTCTGCGCATTTCTTCGGTGACGGGACCCAGCGCGATCGTGCGCGTGACGTCGGTCGTCCCGCGCAGGTACTGTCCGCCGGAATCGACGAGGTACATGCCGGAAGGTTTCAAATCCGCGTGGTCTTTCTGCGTCGCCTCATAGTGGGCCATGGCGGCGTTTGCTCCGTAGGCGGAGATCGTCGGGAAAGAAAGCTCCACGAAGTCCGGGATCTGCCTGCGCATATCGTCGAGCCGCATGGCGGCCGTGTACTCGTTCAGGTAGGCGCCCAGGCTGTCCTCGCCGTCTACGGCGAAGGTGTCGATCGGGTCAGTCAGGTATTCGTCGCCATCCCGCGCCGCCTTTTCCGCACGCATCCGCATCCAGTAAATGAACTTCGTCAGCGCCACTGAGTCATCCAGATACGCCGCGCGGGCATTCTTCATCTCGGTCTCGTTCTTGATGGCCTTCATATGGGCAAGGGGACTGAGTTTGTCCACGATGGCATCTTCCGCGTCCCCGGTCTTTTTCTGCAGCACGTCTGCGACCTGGTACGAAGTGCCCGCCCGGTCAAGCAGGACCTTTCCGTCCGGGTAGTCGCGCCCTTCCAGATAAGAAACGAATCCGTCGTAGGAACGGATCTCTCCGCCCGCCGCCTCGATGTGCGCAGGCAGCCGGTCGTCTACGTCCACGTCCTGTAAAAAGAGCGCAAACCCGTCCTTATCCACAAAGATATGCGAAAGCACCACGGGGTTGCATTCGATGTCCGTGCCGCGGATATTCAGAAGCCACGCGATATCATCCAGCTTGCTGCTGACAAAGTACGCGACGCCTTCCTTTTCCATCTCCGCGCGCAGGCGCTGAAGCTTCGACACCGCCGTCTCCCCCGCGATCTTTTCCTCATCCAGCAAGAGCACGGGGCCTGCCGGACGCGCGGGTCTCCCGGTCCAGATCCCGTCGGCGGGATCGAGTTCCGAGCGGAAGGTCACCGCATGACCTATCTTCTCCTTGATGGTCTGCGCCTGTTTCGCAGAGAGGCATCTCCCGTCAAAGCCAAGCACGCCGCCTTCTTTCAGGTGATCTTTTAAAAACTCCTCGATGGTCGGAACATCTTTTTCCTGCATGCGGAACAGCTCCACACCGCTCCCGGTCAGTTCCTTTTCCGCCTGCGTAAAATAGCGGCCGTCCGTCCAGAGGCCGGCGAAGTCATTTTCCCTTCCCACGAGCAGCGTCCCGCTCGATCCGGTAAACCCGGAGAAGAACGCTCTCGTTTTAAAATAGGGCGCAACATATTCCGACTGGTGGAAGTCCGCCGTCGGGATCAGAAAGAAATCGATGCCTTCCGCGGTCATCTTTTCACGCAGCGCGTTTAAACGCAGCGGATGGACGTTTTCTTTCGTAAGATCATGAGGATTCAAGTTTTCTACCTGCATATAAGCCTCTTTTCTGCAATATCATCTACTGACACAGTGCTTCTATATGTTATACCATTTAAAAAAAAGTCGCTACTGTATGCAGTTAGCGGCGCCCGTCTTTTGTGATAGAATAAATCGTCATGAAAATCTTTACGAAACGAATCGAAAACGCGGATGCTTTTTCCCGGGCGCTTTCCGGCGTCCTGTATTTTGATATTGAGACGACGGGCTTATCGGCGGACAGAAGCAAGGTCTACCTGATCGGCTGCGCCGGGCACGAGGAAGGCGGCTGGAACCTGACGCAGTGGTTCGACGATACGGGCCGCGATGAGAAGGAGGTGCTCTCCTCCTTTTTGATGTACGCGTCGCAGTTTCAGACGCTGGTACATTTCAACGGCAACCACTTCGATCTTCCCTTCGTCGCAAAGCGGCTTGAAGCCTACGGCCTCACAAACAGCCTGACGGGGCTTGCTTCCCTGGATCTGTATCAGGAGATCGCGCCGTACAAGATGCTCCTCAATATGCCGAACGCCAAGCAGCAGACGGTGGAAGCCGTGTTCGGGACGGGGCGTGAAGAGCACATGAGCGGCGGCGACCTGATCCCCGTCTACGAGGAATATGTGCGCAGCAAACAGCAAGACGACCTCTCTTCCCTTCTCTACCACAACGAAGCCGATATCCGGGGACTGATCTCCATCACGCCGGTGCTCGCCTTTCACGATCTGCAGAGTGCGAATCTTACCGTCAAAAAGGCGGAGGTCTCAAGCTACACCGACTTTGAGGGCCGCGCGAAAAAGGAACTGCTCCTTTCGTTTGAAAGTGACCGCGCTCTGCCGCAGGAGATCCGCGCTTCCTACGAAGGCTGCTTCTTGCAGCAGGCGGGGGCAGCGGGCCTTTTGAAGGTGCCCGTCCTCCAGGAGGAAATGAAATACTTCTACGCCGGGTACAAGGATTATTACTACCTGCCCGCCGAAGATATGGCGATCCACAAGTCTATCGCTTCTTTCGTCGACAACTCCCATCGCGTCCAGGCAAATGCGAGAAACTGCTACACGCGCAAGGAGGGCTCCTTCCTGCCACAGTTTGTGCAAAAAGACGCAAAAGACGGCGCGCCCGTTCTTTTCCGGGAGCCGTTCTTCAAACGTTCTTATGATGATAAGGGCATCTATTTTGAATTGACCGACGAGTTAAAGACCGACCGCACGTTTATGGCCGACTATGCGTCGTATGTGTTCCGGGCGATCGTGAGGAATTGCTGAGTCAATGAGATAGTCCTCTGAATAGCCGCACAATGATTCCGTTCTGCGGTTCAAACACCACCACAGTATTCGCAGAATCCGCCATCCTGATTATGTACGTAATGGTAAATGCAAGAACGATCCCCCAGATGCCGATCCGGTAGATCCTTTCGGGGATCTTTTTTTTAAGCAGGATCCATAGCCCGAAGGGAATGACCGCAAATACGAGCGGATGGAAATATGCCGCTTCGTGAACATGGCCATGCATCAGGCTCCATGAAGCACGCATCATGCCGCAGCCCATGCAGGAAACGCCGGTCAGGAATTTGATGGGACAGCCGGTGCCGAGGATCCAGAGAATGCCGTATAAAAGGATGATGGCGGCTATCGCTATCATGCGGCTGGAAGCAGTTCCTCTGCCTCGGGTTCCGTCTCCACTTCCGCGGGGGTGTACTGCTCTTCCGCTCTGGTGATGCCGTCCTGATAGATCTGCAGGAAGTCATTTTTCATGGAGATGGGGATGTATCCTTTGGAGATGTAATCCGCCGATTTCTCTTCCCAGTTCTGGGTGCCCCACTCTCTCTCGCTGTCGTCGGCGACGACCATGTATGCCTGGGCGGGGTAGGGATTGCGGCTGTCGATGGTATAGTTCATCATACTGGTATCGCTTCCGCTGTTGCCAAATGCCAGCACCGGACGCTGTCCGATCTCTCTTTCAACATAAATGGACTTATTGCCGTTTAAGTTCTTCTGAATAAAGCCGCCGGTGAGCACCAGCTCATCTCCGTCTTCATATTTGAAGTTGAGATTGGAGGATTCAGTCTCATGTCCCTTCTGCTTCACCTCAAAGTCTGTCCCGATCACGTGATTCGGGGTGACATACTTGCTGATCGGCGAATTGGCGACAATGGCTCTGGTGGTCGTGCGCTCGGTACCGCTGATCACATAAATCGTGAATCCGTTTTCGTAGAGGTACTGTACGATCTCCACCATGGGGAGGTAGAAGTTATCGATGTAGCGCATGTTGTGGAAGCTTGCGGTTTCCTTCTTTCCGAATTCCACCGCATATTGGGAGAACTCCTCAATCGTCATGCCGGCATAGGCCCTCGCAAAGTTTCTGGCGAGCGCCTCGTCCGCAAGGTATCCCGGCTGAATGGAGGCCGCGATCTCTTTCAGTTCATCGGAAACGCGCTCCGGGTGGTCATGCAGGCAGAACTCGATAAACATCATCGTGTCGTAGTAGGTATAGTAGGTCTCGCAGGTCAGGGTGCCGTCCATGTCGAATACGGCGATCCGGTCTTTTTCCGGGATAAACTCGGCCGCGTTGCCGGGATCCGTGACGCGTTCCACGTAGGCTCTGAGTTCCTGCGCGGGCACGGAATCCTCCGCCCAGTACTCTGTAAGCGCCTCTGCCCCCTGCCTGTCCGCGCGCGAAGGGAAAAGCCTTCCCGCAAGGAACGCGATGGCAAGAAGAAGAACTGCTGTGATGACGACGGTCAGTAGTAGTTTCGTTTGCTTATTCATGATTGATCCTTTTTGTATCAGTGGGTGTGTCAAAAGGGACGGTTCTCTTTGACACACAAATTATGGTCTATTATACCATTTTATAAGGCGGGACCCTATGGGATCCCGCCTGCGGCAAAAGCAAATGCCATCCAGCCGTAACGCGAGATCCCGGCCACGTTTGCCCAACGCGGGGCAACGGCGATCAGATCACGGATCACAAGCCAGATGCAGATGTACGGCAGCATTCCGAGGATCATGGCGACAGCCGAAAGAAACAACCCTAGAAAAGTCAGCCCCTTGTAATCACCCGCATAGTCGAGCAGTCTGAACAACACGCCTTTTTCTTTTTTATTCAAATCGTTTGCTCCTTCCTTGAAACAGTGTTATTCGCCAGTGGTTAGATAAATGCTTTCTATTCACCCTTGTTTCTGATCCAGTAGTCGCAGTCTTCATACCCGTCCGCAACCATGTGCTCACGATAGAGAGTCCCGCCAAAAGCTTCCATGACCTGACGATCCGTCTCGCAGAAATACGGCATGAGTTCGCTGTAACCGTGCGCCTTTGCGAAATCCGCGATCGGACAGCCGACCAGATGCATACTGATCCCTTTTTTATGCTTCCCGGGATTGATCTCCATGCCCCATGTATTCCCCCAGGATCCGTCCGCTTTGTGCTTGTTGAGTTTCCTGGCCCGCATACCGAACATCATGTGAATGAAGCCTCTTATGAACGGATTGTTCAGATCGATCTTTTCGAGCGGGCGCTTATCTCCCTTATCCGCCATCATCATGCCGAAGCACATGTCCGTGATCTCCTCCGGCGTCATGCAGCGTCCGGTCCCTTCATAGTACGCAAACGTGGAAAGCGCGCCGTAGAAGTTATGCGACATCGGATTGTCTTTACCTCCGATGTCCGGCGATTCCTCCGCAAAGCGCTCGTAGAGTTCACAGATCTCCGTGTACTTCTTCTCCGCCTCTTCCGAAGAGTATTCCTGCGCTAATTTGAGTCTGATCCAACGATCCGAAGTCTCCGGTATCTCATACACTGCCATTGTTTTCTCCTTCTGTATCAACCTGCACCGGACGAAAGAATGCCCCGGCCTGATTTGTACGTCGGTTAGGTTTACCTAACTTGTATGTAATCTACCATATACACGATATGTCGGCAAGTTGCTGTGTCAGAAAATGTCCAAGGAGATTGTTCTCCTTAGGTGTCCCTTAGGTGTCAAAGCGGACGGCTCTCTTTGACGCGATCTTTGACGTGCTCTTTGACGCGCCGCATCACCCACATATGCTGGTAGAACCTATTTTCTCCGTCCTTTTTTTACTGGTTTTTCTATGAAGGACGGCTACATTCTGCTGTTTGTTCTGTTTTCTCCGTCCTGCATTCCTGATTTTCCCGGAAAAGGACGGCTGCATTCTGCCGTTTGCTCTGTTTTCTCCGTCCTGCACTCCTGATTCTCCTGGAAAAGGACGGCTACATTCCGCTGCTTGCTCTGTTTTCTCCGTCCTCGGACATAAAAAAGCCCGGAAACGTTGAGTTTCCGGGCTTTGTAGATACCTTGTAACTCTCGATCATCTGCGAATCCGCCTTCCTCGCTCGACTTCGCTTCGCTCCGTCTCGCTCGCAGCCGGATTCCTATGAATACAGACAAATAAAAAGAATCCCACGAGCAAGCTCCTGAAACAAGTTCGGAAGCGCAAGTTGCGAGCTCGAAAAAGCTTCGCTTTTCCTCGCTCGCAACTTGCATTCCTATGGAATGTAAGAAATTGAAAAAAGCACATCTGCAAGCAAGCTTGCGATGTGCTTTTCCAATTTCTTCCGCTTCCGCAGTAATCCTTATCTCTTCGATAATTCCTGACCGCATAACTTCAGCATTTTTCAGCACTTTGTGTATGCTATGTTACTAATATAAAGGAATTATCTTTTTCACTTATCAATTGACCCTTTTCCTTCTTTGCTGAATCTTATCATATATTGTGAATCCAATCAAACCAAACAGAAGAACATTGGTCACTGGTCCTGTCCAGTCTTTATTCTGACCCTGTTCCAGTGTGTCAGATTTCCCCTGTGTTGGACTTTCTGAACCATTGTTGACCGATTCCACACTTGATGACTTTGGGACTGAATCTGAAGCAATCTGACCACTTTCTGACTGTGTTCCTTCAGGATCACTGACAGTGATTGTGATGTTATTATTCACAATGACATTCCCTTCATCATCCTTCTGTTTGTCTGTGGTCACTGTCACCACCTGTGGTGTCTGTCCTTGGTTCTGTGGTGTCTGTGATGACTG
>JAGAHC010000072.1 GCA_017627275.1 Lachnospiraceae bacterium | reverse complement strand
GTCCCTTTATCAATTACTTTATAGTTAATTTGCTTCATTCTTACACCCCCGACCTTCTGCTCGTTCAGAAGAAGTATAACCGTATCTCCACAAACACCGATTCTCCGCAGCCTTAGTCGGCTGTTTTTTTCTTTTATGTCAGCTCCACATCATAGCCGAGCTCGTCCATCATCTTTACAAAGGTCTTATTGACGATCTGCTCCCGGTGACGGAAACCCCTGTATTTCAGGCTTTTTCAGGCCCTTTAGTTCAAGAAAACAACTTTTCAGTTAAAGCAACCAGGCCCAATACACCGGGATAAAAACAATTCCATCCTTTTCAGCATAGTCAGCAGTGTGCAGAATATAGGGTACATCCAACTGCGCATTAAATCTGTTCATAAATTTCCCCAGAGAAGAATATGTATATCGTTTGCCGGATTTCACTTCAATCGGCGATACATTATGTCTGCTCGTTGGATCTTTTTTAGCGATAAGAAAATCGATTTCCATTCTTTCATCTTTGTTTTCTCTGGACGAATTGGAATAGAAATACAATTTATGTCCGGAAGCTGTAAGCATCTGGGCAACTACATTTTCAAAGACCATTCCCTCGTTTACTTCCAGTTTTCCTAGCAGCAGTTTTTTATATATTTCTTCTTTCACCAAACCGTTTTCGTCAAAAGCATGGCTGATCAGGAGTCCGGTATCTCCCATATAGAGTTTTAATGTATTCCTGTCCCTGTTTATTATAATGCCAACGTTTGGAGCCGTGGAATTATAACAAACGTTACAGATCATAGAGTCTTCAAGCCATAGGAAAGAGCTCTCGTAGCTACGGTACTTCGCTCCTCTTCCCAGCGAAGCCAACGTAAACTTTTTTTCGTGTTTTGACAGTTGCTCTGGGATTTCATCAAATACTGACTCTACCTTTCGTTCGTATCCTTTTGCGTGCTTCGCTATATCTTCTCTGTAAAGTGAGAGAATATCTCTTTTTATTTCATCAGTTTTTTCAAAACTTCTTGTTTCAATGTATGTATTCACCGCCTGCGGCATTCCGCCAACGATCACATACTGCCGAAATAATGTCATGGCCTTTCTATGAAGGGCCTGCCCCATTGCTTTCCTTTTATTAAACGATAAGCGAATGACGTCTATAAGCGGTTGTTCATTCATTGCCCAAAGAAATTCTTCAAAATCCATCGGATACATCCTGATATGACGCTCCTCTGAAGGAATTACGATATCCTCTACATTTTCACGAATCGACATCAGAGATCCTGTTTCCATATAATGGAAGCGGCCATCTGCAACCAAATATTTTATTGCAGCCCGTGCTCTCGGAAACAGCTGTACCTCATCGAGTATGATCAAGGACTCCTGTTCATAGAGGGTAACACCAAAAATTGCTGACAGATACATAAAGAAAGAATCCAGATCATTCAGGCTGTTACAAAACAGATCCTTCACTTCATCACCGGCTCTGTTAAAGTCAATCAGAATATAAGATTTATAATTCTCTTTTGCAAATTCTTCTGCAATATAGCTCTTTCCGACTCGCCTGGCTCCATCGATCAGCAGCGCAGTTTTTCCGGCGCTGTCTTCTTTCCATTTGAGCATCTTATCTAATACTTTTCTTTTCATCGGGCGCACCTTTTCAAAATCAATTATTTAAAATAAATCACTTTTTCAAGATTTGTGTTTTGTAATATTTGCACCTTTTCGCTATCAGTGTTATTTTAACACCTTTTCGCGACTTAATCAACATTGAATAATCACCTTTTCAACATTAGTCAGACATATCATGTCACAGAACAGCCCCCAGACTACCGCTTATGGCAGCCTGAGGGCTATGGTGTGTCTTAATCTTCTTTTGTCAAACCTTTTTTCTGTCACTTTCCCGGGTGTTGCTCACTCGCTGCAAAAGGCTCACGACTTCTATGTGCGTTGTCATCGCGAACTGGTCAAACGGGGTGACGGTCTGCAGCCGGAATCCGTACCCGGAAAGGAAGTGGATGTCTCTGGCGAGGGTGGCGGGGTCGCAGCTGACGTAGACCAATTTCTCCGGGGCCATCTCCGCGATGGTGTGCAGGAGCTTTTCGTCGCATCCCTTGCGCGGCGGGTCGACGACGACAACGTCCGCCCGCAGTCCCTCGGCGCGGTAGAGTTCCGGGATGACGTCCTCCGCGGTGCCCTGCAGGAAGCGCGCGTTCTTTACGCCGTTGAGCGCCGCGTTTTTCTCTGCGTCCCGCACGGCCTCCGGCACGATCTCCACGCCGATGACTTCTTTCGCCCCGGCTGCGAGGAAGAGGGAAATGGTGCCGATGCCGCAGTACAGATCGAGGACCGTCTCTTCTCCGCTTAGCGCGGCAAGCTCGAGGACCTTTTCATACATCTGTTCCGCGATGTGCGGATTCACCTGGTAAAACGATTTGGGCGAGATCCTGTACTGCCTTTGAAAGCCGTACCTGTCCGATCGCAGGGCGGCGGTCAGTGTCCCGTCTCCCCACAGGATCCTCTCCTTCTCTCCGAGGATCACGTTCGTTCTTCTGTCGTTTACGTTCAGGACGATGCCGGTCAGCGCAAAGCCGTTCTCCTCTCCGGTCTTTCGCAGTCTCCGGACCAGTTCGTCCTCCTTCGGCAAACGGTCTTCCGCTGCTACGAGGCAGAGGTGTACCTGCACCTTCCGGTCGTCCTGCGTCCTCCGGTCCTCCTGCACTCCTCCGTCATCCTGCCCTTCCTCCCTGCGCAGAAGCACATGGCGGATCAGTCCTTCCCCCGACGCTTCGTCATAGGACGAAACATCGTATTCTTTCATATAAGAAAGGATCGTCTGCAGAATGGGCGCTGTCTCCTCGCCGCCGAGCAGGCAGTCGTCCATGGGAATGATCGAATGCGTGCGGCCCGCGTAGAAGCCTGCCGCCTCCTCGCCCTTCACCCTGCCGAAGGGGACCTGCATCTTGTTGCGGTAGCGAAGCGGTGTCGTCGGGACAATCGGCTCCATCACACGATCTGCTTCTTCCGCGGAAAGGCCCCCGATGCGGATGAGCGCCTCCTTCACCTTCTGCTCCTTGTAGCGGAGCTGCTTCTCATACGACAGGGCCTGCAGCTGACAGCCGCCGCACTGCCTCGCGATCTTGCAGGGCGGCAGAACCCGGTCGGGAGAAGGGGAAAGGATCTCTTCAAGATGCGCATAGCCATAACGCGCCCTGGCCTTCATGGTCGCCGCGCGCACGGTGTCTCCGGGAACGGCATCTTTTATAAAGAGGGTATAGCCCTCTTTGGTTTTGCCTATACCCTCTCCATGATCTCCGATATCTGTGATCGCAACTTCCACGATCTCGTTTTTTTGATATGGTGTTTTTTCTTTTGTCACGTTTTCCTGTCTGTCTCTTTGCTCGCTCTTTGCACCGACTTTGCTGTTCTTTTCAGATCTCCGTCCGGCGGACCGTCGCGTCCAACATCCGCTGGTATCCGAGCCACGCGCCCTCGCCGGGCGTCTCCAGCAGCTCCTTGAAGATCTCCAGCTTCGCGTCCGTGTTATCCGCGAAGTTGAGCGCGGCCGCTTCGATGAGTCCCGGTTTTTTCGGCGAGCCGAATTCATACTCTCCATGGTGCGAAAGGATCATATGGCGAAGCTCTCCCGCCAGCACCTTCGGGAAGTCCGGGATATCCCTAAGCTTTTCGTCGATCATCTCCACGCCGATGACGATGTGGCCGACCAGCTGTCCTTCATCCGTATAATCGTTTTCGGGAAAGAGCGACAGCTCTCTGGTCTTGCCGACGTCATGAAGGATGGCGCCCGCCAGAAGCAGATCCCGGTTCAGGATCGGATAGGCGCCCGCCAGATAATCGCAGAGCTTCGCAACGCCGAGTGTATGTTCCAGGAGCCCGCCGACGAAGCCGTGGTGAACGGCCTTGGCCGCGGACGAAGCGCGGAAGCTTTTGATAAAGGCTTCGTCCTCTTTGAAAAACGCCTTTAACAGCGCAAGGATCTTTTCGTTCTTTACGCTGTCGATGAGCGCAAGGAGCTCTTTGTACATCTCCTCATTGTCTCTCTTGGAGATCGGCAGGTACTGCGCGGGGTCGTACTCCCCTTCCTTGCATCGACGGATCCGCCTTATGTTGAACTGCAGTTGTCCCTGGAAGGAAGTGACCGTTCCTGTCACATCCACATAGTCCAGTTCGTCGAAGTCTCCGATGCCGGGGCTTCCCGGATCCCAGATCTTGGCGTCGATCGTCCCCGTCTTGTCCTGCAGGATCAGCGAATCATAGGGTTTGCCCGCCTTCGTGAGCAGCGTCCTCTTGGTCCTGCACAGATAGATCTCATTGATGTTGTCGTTTTCTTTCAGTTCGTTCAGATAATACATGCTTTACTCCAGTATCACATTCAGTTCCGTCGCTTCATAGCCGCCCGCGCCCTGTCTCATCACGGTAAAGGCGATCTCCTCTTCCGGATTTTTCTGATCCAGCGCCGTCAGCAGTTCCCAGTACTTCGTTACTTCCGTTCCGTCGATTGCCGTAATGACGTCGCCGCTCTGAATACCGGCATCCATGGCGGGCGATTCCACATCGATCCTGTGCACATAGATGCCCTTCGGAACGTTCAGCTCCTCGCTGATGGCATCCGTCACGTCCACGCCGCGGATCCCGAGGTATGGTCTTTCCTTTCCGTTGCTCAACAGTTCGATCGTGTCTCTGAGTTCCGAGATCCCCACCCCGGAAAGAAGGTTCGGCGCCAGGCGGTCATTATAACTTAGGTCCGTAATGGCGATCAGCTGTCCCTTCAGATCGATCAGGATCCCCGAGGCCGTCCGCCCCGCGTAGATGTCGGTCGTGATCCTCTTATAGGCGGAGTCCGGCAGGTCGATCGTCTGTCCGGTCGCCATGACCGTGCCGTATGCCATCGATCCGATCTCGCCGGTCGGTGCGCCGACGGCGATGACGGGCTTGCCGATCAGCGCGGTTCCAGAGGACGCGCCCAACGGGATCGGCACGGCTTCTTCCAACAGCGCCTCCGGCAGAGCCTCTCTGTCCACGCTCAGGACCGAGATATGCAGCCGCGAGTCCGCGGCCTTGATCTCCGCCTGTGCCGTCGTGCCGTCAGTAAATGTCACCTGCACGCGCAGCGCATCCTGCAGGATGTCGTTCCGGCACAGGACCAGCACTTCTTTGCTGGTCTGCGCAACGATCACACCGCTTCCTCTGTCTGATGTCTCGTAGGGGTCATTGAACCAGTCCAGGTCATCCGAGATCCCGGCGACGACGACCATCGATTTTTCCGCCTGCTGTCCGATGGAACGGATGGCGCCGTACAGGTTTTCGAGGGTCTCCTCATCCGAAGGGTTGTTCGCGAGGACCTTCTGCACCGCCGCTTCCAGCGCCGCCTCGTCCGTGACCGGCTCCGGCTGCTGGGGCGCGTACAGCTCCTCGTCTTCCGCGATCATGTCTTCCGGCGCCATCTCTTCCGTCGCCGTCTCTTCCGGCAGCACGACCTGCGGCGTCTCTTCGCGCGGGTTGATCCGCTGCTCGATGACCGGATACAGGATCATAAACGTCAGAAGCGCAACGACGCCGAACAGGATCGCCAGAAATCCCGTGATCAGTGATCTTCTTAAGAGTTTCCGGCGGTTGACGGGCCGCTGTTTGATCTGCTCCGACAGATATTCGGTATCAAAAGAATGGTTTTCATCCATGCTAGTAGTATATCGTCTGCCAATCTGTTTGAAAAGCAAATCCGCGGGTGTGCTATACTTACAAATAGCATGAATGACAGGGTTTTACGCATAACGGAATACGGAAAAATCCTCGACGCGCTCAGCGAGCGCGCCACTTCCCTGCCCGGAAAAGAGAAGTGTCTGTCGCTTCTGCCGATGCAGGAACTCTACGATATCGAAAAGGCACAGGAGGAGACGGCCTGCGCGGTCTCCTATGTCCTCAAAAAGGGCGCGCCGTCGTTTGGCTCCAACCGCGATTTTTCCTCCGCCTTTTCCGCCCTTTCGGTCGGCTCCGCCCTGTCGATGCCGGAGCTGTTGTCGCTTGCTTCGTTTCTGGAAAACGTGCTCCGCACAAGGGATTTCGGGAAGAAGGATACGGAAGAAGAAGCGCCGGAAGACGCGCTCTTTGATCTCTTTGACTGTCTCTATCCGCTTCCTTCCCTCTCTGCGGAAATACGGCGCTGCATCCTCTCCGAAGAAGAGGTCGCGGATTCCGCTTCGGCGGAACTTCGCCGCATCAGACGGGAAGCAGGCTCGACCGGCGACAAGGTCCATTCGCAGCTTACGAAGATGGTGAACGTCACCTACGCTTCGTATCTGCAGGACAATGTCATCACCATGCGGAACGACCGCTACTGCCTGCCGGTCCGCGCGGAGTATAAGGCGCAGGTCCCCGGCATCGTGCATGACCAGTCCTCCTCCGGCTCCACCTTTTTCATCGAGCCGTCCGCCATCGTCGAGCTGAACAATCATCTGCGGACCCTTGCCATCGAAGAAAAAAAGGAGATCGACCGGATCCTCTACAGCCTGTCGCTCCAGTGCGCGGAGCACCTGCAGGAGCTGCAGGCCGATGCCGAAAATATGACGGCGCTGGACTTTATCTTTGCGAAGGCCTCCTTTGCGCTTGCGCAGGACGCCGTCCGGCCGCTCTTTAATACCGATCATCACATCGATCTGATCAAAGCCCGTCACCCTCTCATCCCGAAAGAGCAGGTCGTTCCCATCAGCCTGCGCATCGGGGAAGAGTACAACATGATCATCATCACCGGGCCGAACACCGGCGGCAAGACCGTCACCTTAAAGACCGTGGGCCTTCTGTCCCTGATGGGGATGGCGGGGCTCCATATCCCTGCCGCCGACCGGAGCGCGCTCTCCGTCTTCCGCGAGATCTACGCCGACATCGGCGATGAGCAGAGCATCGAACAAAACCTCTCGACCTTTTCGTCCCACATGGCGACCATCACGCAGATCCTTGCCGATGTGACGAAGGACGATCTGTGTCTCTTCGACGAGCTGGGCGCCGGCACCGATCCCACAGAAGGCGCGGCGCTTGCCATCTCCATCCTCGATCATCTGCACGGAGAAGGCGTTACCGCGCTCGCCACGACGCACTACAGTGAACTCAAGGTCTACGCCATGCGCACCGCGGGCGTCGTGAACGCCAGCTGTGAGTTCGACATCGAGACTCTCGCGCCGACCTACCGTCTGATGGTCGGCGTTCCCGGAAAGAGCAACGCCTTTGCCATCAGTCAGCGGCTGGGCCTGCCGTCCTTCCTCATCGACGCCGCAAAGGACCAGCTGAATGAAGATACGAAACAGTTTGAGGAAGTCCTCGCAGAACTCGAGGCGGCCAAGGTCAGCGCCGCCTCCGACCGCGAGGCCGTGAGCCTTCTGCGCAAAGAACTGACCATCAAGGAAAAGGAACTCAAAAACCGGCAGATGGAACTGGCCGCCAAGCGCGAGAAGATCCTGCAGAAGGCAAACGAGGAAGCCCGCGACATCCTGCAGGCCGCCAAGGAAGAGGCGGACGAGGCCATCTCGTATCTCCGCAAACACGGCGGCGACGTCTCCTCGATGGAAAAGGTCCGCTCGTCTCTTCGCGAAAAGGTCACGGAGAAGAGCGGAAAGATTGCCGCGAAGCAAAAGGACGCATCTCCTTCGAAGAAGCTCGATCCCGCAAAGCTGAAGATCGGCGACAAGGTCTTCGTGCATTCCCTGAAACTGAACGGCACCGTCCATTCGCTTCCGGATAAGGAAGGGCGGCTCGTCGTGACCTGCGGCATCATGCAAAGCCGCGTCACGCTCTCCGACCTCTCGCCCGTCGAAGAAGAGACGGTACGTCTGACCTCCGAGCCCAAGTCCTCGTTAAAGAAGGCGTTTGCCAAACAGGCTTCCGGCTCTGCTTCTGCCGGATCCGGCGCGGCCTCGCTTGCGATCTCTCCGGAGCTCAACCTTCTTGGGATGACGACCGACGACGCGCTGCTGGCGCTCGACAAATATCTGGACGACGCGCGTCTTGCGCACCTGCACAGCGTCCGCATCGTGCACGGAAAAGGAACCGGCGCGCTCCGACAGGCCGTGCAGAAATATCTGAAGAAACAAAAATGGATCGCCTCCTTCCGGAGCGGAGAATTCGGAGAGGGCGATGCCGGTGTTACCGTTGTCCGGTTAACAAAGTAAGTCTCTGCTGAAATAGGAGATCTCTCCGGAAAGGAGCCGTATGGCAGCAAAACAGAAGATCCTCATTGTCGATGATGATACGAATATCTCCGAACTGATCAGTCTGTATCTGACCAAGGAATGCTTCGATACCATGACGGTCTCGGACGGAGAAGCCGCGCTTTCAGCCTTCGACTCCTACCGCCCGGATCTCATCCTGCTCGATCTCATGCTTCCGGGAAAGGACGGCTACCAGGTCTGCCGCGAGATCCGCGCCAGGAAGGATACGCCCATCATCATGCTATCCGCCAAGGGCGAAGTCTTTGACAAGGTGCTGGGTCTGGAACTGGGCGCCGACGATTATATGGAAAAGCCATTCGACGCCAAGGAACTCGTGGCCCGCGTCCGCGCCGTTCTTCGCCGGTATCAGAGCCCGGGCTCGCAGGGGGGCGCCGAGGACACCCGGATCGTTTCCTATCCGGACCTCACCATCAACCTGACCAACTACGCCGTCACCTACATGGGGAAGCCGATCGACATGCCGCCCAAGGAGCTGGAGCTGCTGTACTTCCTCGCTTCCTCGCCGAACCGTGTCTTCACCAGAGAGCAGCTTCTCGATAACATCTGGGGATACGAATATATCGGCGACACCCGCACCGTGGACGTCCACATCAAGCGCATCCGCGAAAAGATCGGCGACCATGAGAAGTGGAAGATCATGACCATCTGGAGCGTCGGTTATAAATTCGAGACAAGCGAAGCCTGATCCTTATGCGTAAGACGCTGTACTTTAAATTTATCCTGGCCTATCTCCTGTTCGGACTGTTCGGGTTCATCGTGGTGGCGACCCTTGTGAACAATCTGCTGGTGGAACACTGCAGACAGGACAAGGCGGACAAGCTCTATACCGAGGCGACGCTCATCGCCAATACGTATGCGACCGATCTGTACAATTCCGAAGTTTCCCTGGCTTCCGTCCAACGGCAGCTCACCGCGCTTTCCGCCTATCTGGATTCGCAGATCTGGATCCTCAACCCCTCCGGCCGTCTGGTCGTTTCCTCTTCGGAAGACGTCAACACCGAAGCGGAGACCTATGTCGACGGATTTAACCCGCTGATCACCACCGGAAAGAACTATGCCGAAGGAGACTTCTTTCAGAGCTTTACCGAGCCGCACATCAGCGTGATCGCGCCGATCACCAGCGACTTTAAGATCAAGGGCTATGTGACCATTCACTCCCCTTCCTCCCTGATCACGGAAGAGGCTTCTTCCCTGCTCAACATTTCCTACCTGACGCTGTTTATGATCCTTCTGCTTTCGCTGATCATCCTGATCTTCTTTACCGAGATCGTTTACATCCCGCTGCGCAAGATCACGGCCGCCACCGAACAGTACGCGGCCGGCAACATGCATTACCGCTTCAATGTCGACAGCGACGACGAGATCGGGTATCTGGGCGCCACGCTCAGCTACATGGCGGATGAGATCGCGCGCGCGGAAGACGACCAGAAAAAATTCGTCGCCAACGTCTCGCACGATTTCCGCTCTCCCCTGACTTCCATCCACGGCTTCCTGGAAGCCATGCTGGACGGAACGATCCCGGCGGAGCAGCATGACAAGTATCTGAAGATCGTGCTCCAGGAGACCGACCGCCTGACGAATCTGACAAACTCCCTGCTTACGCTCAACAACCTCAATACGAATGGCATCTATTTAAGTCTCACGGATTTTGACATCAATGAAGTGGTCCGGGGCGTGGCGCAGAGTTTTGAGCAGGTGTGCCGGTTCAGGAACATCTCCCTGAGCCTCGTTCTGCTCGGCGAAGCGCTCTACGTGAATGCCGATCTCGAAAAGATCCAGCAGGTCCTTTACAACCTCGTCGACAACGCCATCAAGTTTTCTCCGCAGGGCGGCGTCGTCACCATCGAGACCGAAGAAAAGAAAAACAAGGTCTTCGTCTCTGTCAAGGACAACGGCATCGGAATCCCGAAGGAAGATCAGAAACTGATCTGGGACCGCTTCTACAAGACCGACCTCTCCCGCGGCAAGGACAAAAAAGGGACAGGCCTCGGCCTGTCCATAGTGCGTGAGATCATCCGCTCTCACGATGAGAATATCAACCTCGTCAGCACGGAAGGCGTCGGGAGCGACTTTACCTTCACGCTGAAACGGTCGGAATTAAACGATCAGTTTGACTGACGAAGTCTCGTAATAAATTTTTCCAGGCGGCTTAATGCCTCTTTCAGGTTCTCGATCGAATACGCATAGGAGATCCGAAGGAACCCTTCTCCGCTGTCGCCAAACGCCGTCCCCGGTACGATCGCGACTTCCTCTTC
Organism: Lachnospiraceae bacterium; assembly: GCA_017627275.1. Lineage (GTDB taxonomy): Bacteria > Bacillota > Clostridia > Lachnospirales > Lachnospiraceae > CAG-791. Next base: position 8,618 of record JAGAHC010000072.1, on the reverse strand, counting down.
CTCGAGGAGCCTCGTTGCAAATTCTTCGCTGGACATCCCGAATTCCTTGATGCACGGAAAGACATAAAACGCGCCGAGCGGTTCAAAGGTCGGCAGTCCCATCTCCCGCAGAAGGTGCACCACGATGCGGCGTCTTTCGTTGTACGATTCGCGCATCATCTGGATATCCTCGTCGCCGTTCTTGATAGCTTCGATGGCTGCGTACTGGCTGGTGGTCGGCGCGCACATGATGCAGTACTGATGGAGCTTGCGCATCTGATCGATGATCTCCCGCGGTCCGCAGGCATAGCCCATCCGCCATCCCGTCATCGCATAGGCCTTGGAGAAGCCGTTGATGATCACGGTGCGTTCCTTCATGCCCGGGAACTGCGCGATGGAGACGTGGTCCTTCCCCGTGTAGGTGAGTTCCGCGTAGATCTCGTCCGAGAGGATGTAGAGGTCATTCTTCTCGATGATGTCCACAAGTTTCTGCAGGTCTTCCTCTTCCATGACGGCGCCGGTCGGGTTGTTCGGATACGGCAGGATGAGGGCCTTGGTCTTTTTCGTGATCGCCTTTTCCAGTTCTTCCGGCTGCAGGCGGAATTCGTACTTGTCCTGCAGATCGATCGTCACGGGTGTGCCGCCCGCCATGATCACGCAGGGCACATAGGAAACGTAGCTCGGTTCCGGTACGATGACCTCGTCGCCCTCGTTCAGGATGGCCCGCAGCATCATGTCGATGCCTTCGGAACCGCCCACGGTGATCAGGATGTCGTCCTCGTCATAGGAGAGGCCGTACTTTCTGTCCATGTAGGCGCCGATCTCTGTCCGCAGTTCTTTTAATCCGGAGTTAGAGGTATAGAATGTTTTGCCCTGTTCGAGGGACGTGATCCCCGCCTTTCTGACATGCCAGGGGGTCTCGAAGTCCGGTTCGCCGACGCCTAAGGAAATGGCGTTTGGCATTTCGCTCACCACGTCAAAAAACTTCCGGATCCCGGACGGCTTTAATGAGACCGTCTTTTTTGATAACAGATCTTTTCTCATGCCGTGACCTTCTCCCGTTTATCGCCCTTTTGTTTATCCATCATCGTGCCGTGGTCCTTATAGCGCTTCAGGATAAAGTGCGTCTTGGTGTTCAGCACTTCGTCCTCCACGGCGAGTTTGTTCGTAACGAACTCGGAGACCTGCTTCAGGCTCTTGCCTTCCAGGATGAGCATGAGGTCAAAGCCGCCGGAGATGAGGTACGCCGTATCCACTTCCGGATACTTGCAGAGTCTCTCCGCGATGTCGTCGAATCCCTTGTTGCGCTGCGGCGTCACCGAAACTTCGATCAGCGCCGTGACGCGGTCGATGCCGGTCTTGTCCCAGTCGATCATGGTGTTGTATCCGCAGATGACACCCGTCTCTTCCAGCTTCTTCAGGGCGTTTGCCACATCGACTTCCTTGATGCCGAGCCGTACCGCCGCTTCTTTGGGCGCGATCCGGCTGTTGTTTTCCATCATGGCAAGCAATTGCTTTTCGATCTTGTTCATGCTCTCCTCCCTTTCCTCATTCTCCGGTGTATTCCTCTATGATTGCCTGTTCTTCGCTTTCGGCGCTAATGTTCTGCCCGGAGGCCTCCGGCGCGGTGATGTTCTGTTCGGCCGTCGCCGATTCGACCACCTCATTGGCGGCATCCTGCGCTTTGGCCTTGGCCGTCTCCGGATCATATCCCTGCGACAGCGCTTCGGCATACGCTGCCTGCGCCGCTTCGCCCGCCGCTTCCGTCAGCATGTCGGTCGCCACCTGCGATGCAGCGGCATTGGCGGCGGCGACCCGGATGGTCTCCACGTCGCCCGTATCCATGGCGCTTGCCAGTTCCGGGGTGACGTTCCCCGCCGTTCCGACGGTGATCAGCGCCGGTGACGACTTATAATTGCTCTTGTTGAAGACTTCTCTGGAGATCACTTCCCCGTCCTGCGTGACGATCTTCCAAAGCTGTGCCTTGTAGCCCGTGTGGCCGTTCGTCATCGCCACGTATCCGACCTGCTCGGTCGCGTCCTTCTCGACTTCGACGCCCTCAGAAGGGATCGTCTCCAGCACCTCGCTCTCAAAGGAGACCTTTCTTCCTTCCGGTCTTTCGTCCACGCCGAAGATGTTGAAGGTGATGAGTTTGTCCGCCGTGTATCCTTCGATATAGACCGGGTGCTTCGTTATGTTTTCAAATTTGAAATCCATGCCGGTGGACTCCGCGATGGCGGCGTCCATGGACGGATCGACGTAACTGACGATCATGGAGTGATTGCTTCTCTCGATCACGCCCAGCTCCGCGCGGATGACGGCATTGTAGAGCGTCGTGGACACCTGGCAGATCCCGCCGCCGAGGCTGTCCACCACCTTGGTGCCGAGGTAGGATCCCGCAAGCGCGTAGCCGTTTTCTTCCGTGAAGGGAATGAGGTGGCTTAAGACCGAGAACACCTCTCCGGGATAGACGATGTAGCCGCTCACCAGCTTGCAGCCGTTGGCGATGTTCATGGATCTGGCGTTGCCGGACGACTGGTAGTTGGTCGTATAGTAGCCGAGCAGATCCCTGACCTGCGACAGTTCCTCTTCCGTGCCGCGCGGTTTCTCCACCTTAATGGAAAGCGCCACGTCGATGTCCTTGCGTCTCCAGCCGTCTGCGATCGCGCGGGAGATCTTTTTGGCGGAGGCTTCCTCCTCCACTTCATGGCCTTCGATCCCCGCCACATAGGTGAGTTCCCCGTTCTCTCTGCGGATCGTGCCTTCCACGGCGCCCCGGTTAAAGACGGATGCGTTTTCCTTCACGAAGGCAAGGACCTTCTCCTCGTCCAGCTTTAACTGGATCGGAAAGTCTTTTCCTTCTTCCTCCAGATCCTTGTGTTCCTTATATCGGGAAATGATATTTCCGCTCTGCCCGAAACGCAGCGCCTCGTCCGCGACCGACGGATTCCGCCAGGAAAGGCCAAGCTCGTTTGCCGTCGCAGAGACCTTCGCGCCGTCTTCTTCTCCTTCCGCATAGAGCGTGATGACTGCTTCTCCGGCATCCCGGATCTTCTCTTCGACCATCTGCTTTACTTCTTCTTTTGTCTTGCCGCCGATGGGGGTGTGGTCGATCGTGATGCCGTAGAGCGCCTGTCTTGGCTGCGTCGGCGCAAAAAGAACCTGTGCGCCGCTCGAAAGAGGCGCAGAAAAAACAAGTGCTGTGAGTAAAACAGCAAGCAAATACAGACTAAAACGGTGTGACTTTTTCAGCATTTTTTTATTATACCCACAGCCTTATTCCTTTGCAAGAAACCGATAATCTTGCTATCATTAACAGTTATGAACAACGAATTGACCGCGAAGGATATTCGCGACATGGAAGAGGAAATCGAATACCGCAAACTCGTCGTCCGGCCCAAGGCCCTGGAGGACGTCAAGACCGCCCGTGCCCACGGCGATCTCTCCGAAAACTTTGAATACCACGCGGCCAAGAAGTTTAAAAACGAGAACGAGAGCCGCATCCGGTATCTGGAGCGCATGATCCGCACCGCTGTCGTCATCGAGGACAGCGCCGGCGCCGACGAGGTCGGCATCAATAAAAAGGTGACCGTGTACATCCCCGAGGATGACGAGGAGGAAGTATACTCCATCGTCAGCACCATCCGTGAGGATTCGCTCAAGCACCTGATCAGCATCGAATCCCCGATGGGGAAGGCGCTCCTCCATCATAAGGCCGGAGACCGGGTCACGGTCCGCGTGTCCGATGCCTACAGTTACGAAGTGGAGATCCGTAAGGTCGAACCGGCATCCGATGCGGATGACGCGAAGATCAGAGATTTTTGACATGCGCTTACGAAACGTTCCCCACGCAAGAGAGTTTATCGCGGAGAGCCCCTTTGTCGTCCACGAACCCGAAACCCTGGCCGGCAAGTGGGCTTCCGATGTGTTTCAAAACGACCACCCCATCCACCTCGAGATCGGTACCGGGAAGGGGCGGTTCATCATGGCGCTCGCCGCGCAGAATCCGGACATCAATTACATCGGGATCGAGAAGTATTCGAGCGTCCTTCTGCGTCTCATTCAGAAGCAGGAAGAGCAGCAGCTTGAAAATCTCCGCCTCATCCGGGGCGATGCGCAGATGCTGAAATCCTTTTTCGGACCTGCGGAGATTGCGCGCATCTATCTCAACTTTTCGGATCCCTGGCCGAAGGACCGCCACGCCATGCGGCGTCTTCCTTCGAGGGAATTCCTTTCGCGGTACGACTATGTTCTGACAAAGGACGGCACCATCGAGTTCAAGACCGACCAGCAGCCGCTCTTTGACTTCGCGCTGGAAGAGCTGAAGGAAAGCGCCTTTCAGATCCGCGCCATGACAAGAGACCTCCATGCCGATGAGGTTCTTGGAGAGGGAAATATCATGACGGAATACGAAGAGCGGTTTTCCGCCCTCGGCAATCCGATCTACAAATATATTCTGGAGAAACGATGAAACGAAAGAATCCGCTTTTGCAATCGGTCCTTCCTGCTCTGCTCATACTCTTTCTTTTCACTGCCTTTCTGCCCCTTCCGGTCCTTGCGGAAGAATCCTGGCCCGCAGGTCCCGAGATCACCGCGGAGGGCGCCATTCTGATCGACGCCGATACCGGCACCGTCCTTTATGAAAAAAACGCGAACCGCGTCTACTATCCGGCCAGCACCACCAAGCTCCTCACCGCACTCATCGCCTATGAGGAACTGGAGCTGTCCGACATGGTCGCCTTCTCCGAAGAAGCCGTGCACTCGGTCCCGGCCGACGGATCTTCCATCCGCATCGATACCGGCGAATCGCTGTCCGTGGAGGATACCCTCTACGCGGTCCTGACCGCTTCCGCCAACGAATGCGCCAATGCCATCGGCGAAAAGATCAGCGGATCCATCTCCGCCTTCGGTGAGAAGATGACCGCGCGCGCAGAGGAACTCGGCTGCCGCCACACCCACTTCGTCAATCCGACGGGCCTCTACGAAGACAATCACTACACGACGCCCTCCGATCTTTCCCTGATCGCCCGCGCCTTTTTCGACGTGCCGCTCCTGACAAAGATGTCCGGCACGCTTCGCTATCACATCCCGCCCTCCGCCACGCAGCCGGACGACATCTGGATCAACAATCACAACATGCTGATCAACGGAGAGCTCCCGATCGATGCCACGATCCTCGGCGGAAAGACCGGCTACACGGAAGCCGCCCGCGCCTCCTTGGTCACCTGTGCCGAGAAGGACGGCCTGCGTCTCATCTGCGTCGTGATGAAGGCGGAATCGCCGAACCAGTATCACGATACGGCGACCCTGTTAAATTACGGTTTCGCCAATTTCTACCGCGGGACCATTCAGGGTGTCACCTCTCAGACGCCTTCTTCTACGCCTGCCTTTTTAGAGAGCGGCGCAACGCTCCTTGGCGCGCCCGTCAACACCCTCTCCGTAACGGGCGGCGAAAGCATCGTCCTGCCAAAGGATGCCGATCCCGCCGATATGCAGACGACAGTCATCTACCGCAAGACGCCGGAGATCGTCGATGATACGGACGGAAGGACGGCCGTCATCGCCGACATCCTTTATTCCTACAACGACCGAACGGTCGGGCAGGCAGAGCTCCTCTCGACCAAGAACCAGGTCGTGACGATCGATCCCTATTCCCCGGACGAGGGTGAGAGCGCTTCTCCCTTAAACCCGGCCGCGACGATGCCCGTCAAGACAGAGCCCGAAGGCCGGCTTACCAAGTTTTTCAGCCGCTACTGGGAGCTGCAGAACAACACCTACTACGTGAATCTCCCGGTCCTTCTGCGGGATCTCCTGATCCTTATCCTTGCCCTGACCGCCGTGCTTTTCCTGATCGCCTTTCTTCGCTCCTTCAACTACGGCGGGCGGTTTTTCAGCCGGCGGATGCGCTGGCGCTTTTCGAGAAAAAAGAACCGTGCCGGTGAGATCGTTTACAGAGACCACCGGGACAGCGATGTTTCCTGACAGAAACGGAGGATCCTACCTATGAAGATCTACAAGGCCACGATGCAGTATTCCACGGAACAGGTGATGCGCGCGGAGGAAGTGCTTTCGAGCACGTTCGGCGCGTCGCGCACGGCCACGCTTGCCGCCGTCGGCATCGCGCTCTCCTTCTACGGCGGCTTTTTAAAGCAGGGCCTGACCGGGAAGCTCTGTCTCTTCCTCGGTGTCCTCCTGATCCTCTTTCCGTTTCTTGCAAACCGCAGACGTAAACAAAAAAGCGCCGCCACCCTTTCGGGGGAGCGCTTATCTGTGCGATATGAATTTCAGCCCGATCACTACGCGATTATTTCCGGCGAGGATTCCATGCTCGGAGAATACAAGAAGATCATCCGGCTTCTGGAGGATGAGACCTATCTGTATCTGTGCTTAAGTTCCACCCGCCTGCTGATGCTGGAGAAGGCTTCCGTCACCCCGGATTCCTCCGAGGAATTGAAGACCTTTCTTGCCAGGCAGACCGGTCTGAAATGGAACGCGCCCTGCATGGCCGTGCCGTGGAAGAGCGCGCACTAGGAGCCTTTACTCTTCCGCGTCTTCGTCTTCCCCGTCGAGTTCGTCGGTCTCGTCGATCTCTTCTTCCGCGTCGTCGATCTCTTCGAAATCAACATACTCCAGATCGTCTTCGGTTTCCGCAGGCGCTTCTTCGGATTCCGCAAGGCCTGCCTTTGCTTCGGCTCTCGCCTTTTCTTCCAGCGCGTTCTTTTCCGCTTCCGTCATCTCACGGACCTTCGCGATCTTGACGATCTTCACGCCGTCCGCCAGATTCATCAGCTTCACGCCGGAGGTGATGCGGCCGATGGTCTTCACCTCGCTCATCCGGATCTGGATGATGATGCCGGCCGTGGTGATCATCATGATCTCGTGCTCGTCGTTCACGCCCTTGACGCCGACGATGTCGCCCGTCTTCTCCGTGATTTTATAGCACTTGATGCCCTTGCCGCCGCGCTTCTGCAGGCGGAAGTCTTCGAGGGCGGAGCGTTTTCCCATGCCCTTTTCCGCCACGATCAGGAGGGAATCGCCCTGCGTATCGATCTGCATGCCGATGACTTCGTCATCCTTGCTTAAACGGATCCCGACGACGCCCATCGAGGAACGTCCGGTGCAGCGCAGGTCCGTTTCCCTGAAGCGGATGCTCATGCCCTTTTTCGTCACGATAAAGATATGGTTCTCGCGGTTCGTCATCTTGACTTCGATCAGTTCGTCGTCGTCTTTTAAGCCGATCGCGATCAGGCCTTTTTTGCGGATGTTCGCAAAGGCCTTGAGCGGTGTTTTCTTGACCGTTCCCTGTTTGGTCACCATGAAGAGGTTCATCTCTTCGCTGTGTTCCGTATCCTCAATCGGAATCAAAGCGGTAATCTTTTCATCCGGCATGAGTTCCAGGAGATTGATGATGGCCGTACCTCTGCTGGTGCGGGAGGCTTCCGGGATCTCATAGGTCTTCAGCCGGTAGACGCGTCCCTTGTTCGTAAAGAACATGATGTAGGTGTGGTTGGACGCCATGAGCAGATCCTGGATGTAATCGTTCTCGATGGTGTTCATCCCCTTGATGCCGCGGCCGCCGCGGTTCTGCGCGCGGAAGTTGTCGACGGTCATCCGCTTGATGTAGCCGAGGGAGGTCCTCGTGATGACGACGTTGTTGTCCGGGATCAGGTCTTCGACGTCGATGTCGCTCATGTCGAGTTCGATCCGGCTCCTTCTTGCGTCGCCGAACTTCTCCGCCACGATCTCCATCTCATCGCGGATCACGCCGAGCAGGAGCTTTTCGTCTCCGAGGATCGCCTTTAAGCGCTCGATCGTCTTTAAGAGTTCCTCGTGCTCGGCTTCCAGCTTCTCGCGCTCTAAGCCTGTCAGCGCGCGCAGACGCATGTCGATGATCGCCTGTGCCTGCACGTCGTCCAGTCCGAAGCGCTCGATCAGGCGCGTCTTTGCGATCTGCGGCGTCTCGCTGTGGCGGATGATGTCCACCACCTCGTCGATGTTGTCGAGCGCGATGAGGAGACCCTGTAAGATGTGGTCTCTTTCTTCGGCCTTGTTCAGATCGTATTTGGTCCTTCTGGTGACGACATCCTTCTGATGGTCGATGTAATGCATCAGGATCTCTTTGAGATTCATGATCTTGGGCTCGTTGTTCACGAGAGCCAGCATGATGATGCCAAAGGTATCCTGCAGCTGGGTGTGTTTGTACAGATGGTTCAGCACCACGTTGGGGTTCGCATCGTGCCTAAGCTCGATGACGATCCGCATGCCTTCGCGGTCGGACTCGTCGCGCAGATCCGTAATCCCGTCGATGCGCTTGTCGCGCACGAGTTCCGCGATCTTCTGTATGAGGTTTGCCTTATTTACCAGATACGGGAGCTCCGTGACCACGATCCGGCTCTTGCCGTTTGGCATGGCCTCGATGTCCGTGACCGCTCGGGTGATGATCTTGCCGCGGCCGGTCCGATAGGCTTCCGTGGCGCCGCGGGTCCCCATGATGATGCCGCCCGTCGGGAAGTCCGGCGCCTTGACGATCGGCAGGAGTTCCTCGAGGTCAGTCTCGCGGTCTTCTTCAATATAGTTGTTGATGATCTTCGTGCAGGCGGCGGTCACCTCGCGCAGGTTGTGCGGCGGGATGTTGGTCG
>JAGAHC010000071.1 GCA_017627275.1 Lachnospiraceae bacterium | reverse complement strand
TTCTGTTCGTCAGGCTACGATTTCGCTATCCCTTCCTCTCGCCTACACCTCACGATGCAAACCTTGGGAGTCGCTATGGGGTTCGTCGGCAACTACGCCCCTTGTGGACTTTCACCACAGACTGACGGCATGCCCGTCATACCGTAAAAAGGGTGTAGAGGCTCTCCTCTACACCCTTTTGTCGTCTTATGTAACGCAGCGAAAGCACAACCGAGCGAAAGCGTCCGCGAAACGGAACTATATATACCGCCGGGACCGGTTTCCTCAGGGATTGTGGTTCCTTCCTTTACGTTACTGTTCCTGCGGCAGCTTCCACGCGTGGTGGTCGGTGTGCAGGAGGTGCTCCGCCTTCTCGGAAAGCGGTGCGCCCAGGTAGTCCTTGTAGATCGTCTTGATGGACGGGTTCTCGTGGCTGAAACGCAGCGTGTCCTGAGCGTCCTGCGCGTAGAGGACCTTGCCTCTGTCTTCCGCGAGCTCCTGGCCGTCGTGGATGGGCTGTCCGCCGCCGCCGACGCAGCCGCCGGGGCAGGCCATGACCTCCACGAAGTCATAGGAGACTTCGCCCTTCTTTAAGGCCGTCAGGAGCTTGTTGGCGTTGCTTAAGCCGTTGGTGATGGCAACCTTGAGCGGTGTGCCGGCGAGGTCAAATTCGACCTCCTTCCAGCCGTCCATGCCGCGGACTGCCTTGAAGGCATCCGGATCCGGATTCTCACCGGTCACCAGGCAGTAGGCCGTACGAAGCGCCGCTTCCATAACGCCGCCGGTCGCGCCGAAAATGTTGCCGGCGCCGGAGCCGATGCCGAGCGGCATATCGGGCTCTTCTTCCTTGAAGGCGACGGGGCTTAAGTTCTCGGCCTTGATCAAACGCACCACTTCTCTGGTCGTCAGTGCGACATCGACTTCCTGGTCGCCCTGGTCGTCGACCATCGAAGGATACGCGCACTCTGCCTTCTTCGCCAGGCAGGGCATGATGGATACAACAAAGATCTTCTTAGGGTCTACGCCCAGAAGGTCCGCATAGTAGCTCTTTGCCACGGCGCCGAACATCTGCTGCGGCGACTTGGCGCTCGAGAGCTGATCGACGAATTCCGGATAGTGGCCTTTGCAGTAACGGACCCATCCCGGACAGCAGGAAGTAAAGAGCGGGAACTTCGGTCCTTCTTTTCCTTCCTTCTTTGCTTCCGCCGCTTCCTTCACCATCTCGAGGAATTCACTGCCCTCTTCCATGATGGTCAGGTCCGCGCTGAAGTTGGTGTCAAACACATAGTCAAAGCCGATGGCGCGCAGCACTGCGACCAGTCTCTTGTAGGAAGCAAACTCCGGCGTCAGTCCGAAAGGCTCGCCCCAGCTCGTACGAATGGAGGGCGCGACCTGCACGACCGTGATCTTATCCGGATCTTCCAGCGCATCGAAAACGCGGTCGATGTCGTCGCGTTCTCTGAGGGCGCCGACCGGGCAGTGGGTGATGCACTGTCCGCAAAGCACACAGTTCGAATCTTCGATCCTGTAAACGTCCCGTACATCCACCGCCGTGCGGGCGCCGGTGTTCACAACGTCCCAGATGTGTGTGTTCTGGACGTGATCACAGACCTGGACGCAGCGCATGCAGCCGATGCATTTGTCATACTCTCTGATGAGCGGGAAACTGTGATCGCTCTTCTTCGTCGAAAGCTGCTTCTCATACGGCAGCTTCAGAATGTTCAGGTTGCCCGCGACCTTCTGCAGCGAGCAGTTGCCGTTCCGGTTGCAGACCGCGCAGTTGGTGTTGTGCTGGGACAGGATCAGCTCCACGTTGGTCTTTCTGGCTTCCCTGACCTTGCGGGAATTGGTGTGGATCACCATCCCGTCCGCGATGGTGTTGTTGCAGGCGGTGAACAGTCTTTCATAGCCTTCCACTTCGACCACGCAGACGCGGCAGGCGCCGATCTCGTTTAAATCCTTTAAAAAGCAAAGCGTCGGAATCACGATGCCGACCTGTTTGGCGGCATCGAGGATCGTGGTCTTTTCCGGCACTTCTACGGTTACCCCGTTAATTGTCGCTTTTACCATTTTTCTTCTCTGCCTCCCTTGAATATGCCATATCCATAATGATCACAGTGCAGACATCTGCCCGACTCCTGAAACGCCTCTTCTCTGGTCATGCTGCATTCCATCAGCGCAAAGTCGTGGACGCGTTCCGCTGCCGGACGTTCCGCCATGTTGATCCTGCCGCAAGGCTTATGATCGTCAAAGCGGATCGGCGGCATCTCGATCTCGGATTTGATCTCATGATGGAAGCCGAGGTACTCGTCGATGTTGGCCGCCGCAACTTTTCCGGCTGCAATCGCGCGGATAACGGTCGCGGGTCCCGTGACACAGTCGCCGCCCGCGAAAATTCCTTCCGCGTCCTTGATGCCGCTGGTGTCAAAGGCGTCGATCCTTCCGCGCTGCAGCGGAATGCCGTATTCGCCGAACTTCTGGGAATCGATTCCCTGTCCGATGGCAACAAGGAGCTTGTCGCAGGGAACGCGCACATCCTGGCGTTCCGTCGACGGAACGGGAACGGGTCTGCCGTCTTCGATGGGACCGACGATCTGCTGCTGCACCCAGATGGCTGCCACATGGCCCTTGTCGTCTTTCTCCACGCGAAGCGGTGCGTCCAGTTCCATAACATCGCAGCCGTCCGCGATCGCGCCCTGTACTTCTTCCGGAAGCGCCGTCATGTCGGCGATCCGTCTGCGGTACAGGATTTTCACGGATTTTGCACCGCAGCGGATGGCGGATCTGGCGACGTCCATCGCGACGTTGCCGCCGCCGATGACCGCGATGTCCTGTCCGGTGAAGTCCGGATACACGTCATCGCCGATGTCGCGCAGCATCTCGACCGCGGAGATGACGCCTTCTGCATCCTCTCCCTCGATTCCGATCTTGCGGTCCACGTGCGCGCCGATCGCGACGTACATGGCGTCGTACTGATCGCGTAAATCTTTCATCGTAATGTCTTTGCCGATGCTGATGTTCGTCTCTGCCTTAAAGCCGGAGAGCATCATGCCGGCGATCTCTCTGTCCAGACTTTCTCTGGGCAGACGGTAGGCCGGGATCCCGTAACGAAGCATGCCGCCGAGTTTCTTGCGCTGCTCGTAGACCGTGACATCATGTCCCATGATGGAAAGGTAATACGCCGCGCTTAAGCCGGACGGGCCGCCGCCGATGACGGCGACTTTCTTGCCGGTCGACTCCATTTTCTTCGGCTTCGGGATGACGCCTTCCTGTTCGACCGCGTACCGTTTGAGTCCGCGGATGTTGATCGGATCATCCACCATCGTTCTGCGGCAGCGTACTTCGCAGGGATGCTCGCAGATAAGGCCGCAGACGGACGGCAGCGGATTGTCCTTGCGGATCAGCTGCACCGCATCGGCGTAACGGCCTTCGTGAATGAGTGCAATGTACCCCGGTACATCGACGTGTGCCGGACACTGCGAGACACAGGGCACGGGCTGATTCTGGATCTCGCCGCAGCGGCCGTGCTCGATGTGTTCGATGTAGTCATCTCTGAATCCGCGGATCCCCTTCAGCACCATGCGCGCCGCTTCCGACCCGATGGCGCAATCCGCGGAATAGTAGATGCTCTGTGCTGTTTTTTCGATCGTCTTCAGCGTGTACATCGTCGCGGTACCGTCCAGCACCGAGTCGATCAGGTCCTCGAGTTGCCCGAGTCCCACCCTGCAGGGCACGCATTTCCCGCAGGATTGAGCATGGCACAGATGCAAAAATGAAGACGCCAGATCGACAGGACACAGCCCCGGCTGCGAAGCCGTGATGCGTCGCTCGAGATCTTTGTAGAGCGTCTCCACCGTCTTCTGAGCATTGCTCGTCGTAAAAATGCTCAATCGGCTCATATTCATTTACCCCCTTGTGTTGGTTTACACAGTCATCTTAATTATAATAAGAAAAAGCTCCGGATTCGTGCGTTTTCCCGAAGCTTTCCTGTTCTCTTTTTCGTGCAAATGGATAGGATATGCTAACTCCTGGCGTACTCCAGGGTGTCCGTCATTCTCTCCCGTTCATACAGCATCCTTTGCCTTTCCTCCTCTCTGTCCGCGCGGCGGTTTTCCAGGAAGGTGAAAAGGACGCCTGCCGCGGAAAGCAGGGCGGAGCAAGCAAGCAGAGCAAGGATCACTCCTCCCGCAAACGACGGAAGTGTGATTCCGTGCGGTTTTAGAAACTTTACCAGTTCCAGGACAAGTCCCGCTGTCAAAAAAAGTGCGGCCAGCAGGAAGAGGTGCCTGGTCGGAGCGGGCCGTCTTGCATCTTCCTCCTCCTCGAAAAAGTCCTCCTCTTCCTCAGAACTCCGCACCCTGTCTCTGTCCGTGTACAGGTCCTCTTCGTCCAGGAACAGTTCGTCCGCAGAGAACAGGTCTCCGGAAGCCGTCCGGTTTTCAAACGGGATCATCGGCCGCACTTCCTTTTTTCTCCGCGGCGTTTCCCTTTCAAACAGGGTGTTCAGCACGGTCTCCTCGAGCACAAAGTCCGGCTCCCTGCTGAACATCGACAGCTTTTCCAGGATCCGCTTCATGCGGACTTCGCCGGGCTTTAGGGCCTGCAGCAAAAACGCGATCAGCTCTTTGGCGGAGGTGTCTTCGTTCTGCTTCTCCTCGGTCTCCTCCTTTCCGGTGCGCGGGTAGTAAAGAAAGGTATAGGTATCGCCCCCGTACTCCCGGAAAATGAAGTCCGGAGAGAGCAGGAGCCTGTCCGCGTCCAGCAGGAAAGACGCGATGTGGCGCTGGACTTCCACGATGGAATACAGCACTTCCTTTACTTCTTCCGCGGACATCCTTTCTTTTTCCGCCACGTTGCACAGCGCCCGTTTGGCGGTCACGTCATAGTACAAAAAGCACCGGTCGTTGACATGCCGGAGCTTGCAGGGGACGAGGCCTTTGATCTGATTGGCCGCAATCATCCGGTATTGATAGCCCTCTTCCTCTCCCGCCTCCGGCCCCATCAGGATCAGATGCGTGCGCAGAACATCCTTGTAATAGCTGTAATATAAACTCATCCTTATCCTTTCTCCGGCGCGATCGTGTCTAACACCCGTCCGGCCAGATATCCGAGCCGTCTGTACTTCCGGATGCCGTACGGCGGGTCGAATCGCTCCGCCTGCCCGGTAAAGTCCGTCTCCCAGAGTCCCGCCTTTCCGCTTCCTTTCACGGTGAACATGCTCCCGCTTTCTCCCGCGCTGTACGAAGGTGTGCCGGCCATCAGGTAGCCCTTTGAAAAGGCGGCATCCGCCGTTTTTTTCAGCACTTCCATTGCCTTCCCCTCTTCCTTGGTGATGCTCGCCTTAAAGCAGGCAAAGTAGGCATCCTGCTCATACGTGCACTGGTCGTACATAAAGAAGGACAGGCAGATGAGGAGTGCCATTCCCTGCAGGATCAGCGGCAGAAGAAGCGCCGCTTCCACTGTCATGTAGGCAGGCACGTCCCTGCCTTTCTTCCATTTTCGCCGTGTGGTCATTCTGTATTCCTTCTCCTGCATTTACAGGGTGCTGTTTGTAAGCAGTAGTGAAGCGATCACCGTCCCTGCCGTAAGAAACGGCAGGAAGGGAAGCCGGTTTTTCCGCGTGCCCTTTTTCAGGATCAGCAGGAAGGCGGCATAGAAAAAAGCGATGAGCAGCGCCATACACAGCGCCAGCCAGATCCCGGCAGGCGTAAGCGCCGCCCCCAGGATAAGGAGAGAAAGCCCGTCCGCGCATCCCACCTGTTCCTTTGCAAAGAAGAAAAGGAGCAGAAAAAGGACGCCCGGCACAAAGGCCGGCACGCGGGACAGCAGCCCCTCTGTCAGTCTCTGCCGCAGATCGCCCGGGGCAGTCTGTTGAAGAACCATTGCCGTCTCTGCCGCAAGCAGCAGCGTCTCGGTCAGTCCTGCAAGAAGGAGGAGCCACTTTGGGACCGACTTCGTCCGGATGTCCGTCACGGAAGCGGCGGCAAGGTATCCTCCGGCTGTCAGTTGTTTCAAAAAAGGTATGACCTGCATTCTGTTTCCTTCCTCAATATCCGCATTTTGAACAGGGCGGCATCCGGTTTACCACCGAGGAAAGTTTGACTTCCCTGACCGTCCGTTTGATCGCCGAACAGTCTTTGGAACGGTGATAGCGGTTGCCTTCGTTGGTGATAAGCAGCGTCCCCGTCTTTGCCGGATGGCAGCTTTCGCACGGATAATATTTGGCGCCGCTTTCATTCCTCGCCGCGGCGATGTCAGACGCCGCGATCCCGTGAAGGGACGGCATCAGGTAGGTGCAGCTCCTCTCCCTGTGGTACACGCGGCCACTCTCCGTGATAAAGACCGTCTCCTCGTCTTCCTCTTCCGTACTCATCTCCTCCGTTCCGCCGATGGAATATCCCACCCAGGCATGCCCGTAATACCGGCTCTGTAGGGAGACCGCATCATAGGCGATCAGCGGAATGAGCGGCCCCGCCCGGTAATCGGCGACAAGCTGCACGATGTCGTTTTCCGCAAGGATCCGGGAGCGAAGGTAGGAGATGCTGCCGCTGCCGCCCCGCAGACAGGTGTGGTTCAGGTACGCTTCTCCGAGAGCCTTGTTCACCTTTCCCCTCACGTAGGTCTCTGACAGTGCGACCGAGGCAACGGCGTTTCCCAGATCCCCTGCGCTCCCCAGTACGTCGACCGCGCCCGCCACGCCCTCCGGCGCGTATTCGTAAAAATACGCGTAGTAGGCAATCCTGTTCCCGGCCTGATGCAGAGCGGTCGAAAGGTTGCTCTCCAGCCGGATCATTTCGATGGAGTACAGGATGTTGACGAAGAAAAACAAACACAGCGGGATAACCAGCGCCGCTTCCACGGTCATGCTGCCGGAAAGCAGCCCCGTGAGAATCTCTTTTCCCCGGAGAGGTCTTTTTTTGATGGAATGTCTCACAGGTGCTGCCTCCTTTTTTTCGTCAGTTGTACGTCTTTGCGCCTTTCACGCCGCAGGTGTATCCGAAGGAACTGGCGATCGTCCCCTCCATGGCGAAGGTGTCGAAACACGCGTCCATGCGGAAGCCCTCATTGCCCTTCGTCTGCCGGATATCCGCCTCCATCATGTCCATCAGCCGCCAGGTCTTGGTGCGGATGTTTTCCATATACAGCAACGCGCGCAAATACGTTTCGTATGTGAACATCCCCCCTTCCTTTTTCTCACCGCTTAAGCCGCCCGGCGAGAAGATGGAGGAAAGCGATGTTTTCCAGGTGCCCTTTGTTTTGAGGAAGGGAACGCTTCCTCCCTGAAACAGGCTCCGCACGTCCAGCACGCTCTCCAGATAGGCCCAGCCGAACAGGATCGCGTTTTTGACAAGCGGCTGGATCTCCGGCTGCAAAACGAGAAAGGCGACGCCTGCTGCCACCACGTCGGCCTCCGCGCATTTGACGCTGTCCGAAAAAATGTAGGCGCAGTTTGCGGCGTTGCGGATCAGCAGGAGCCTTGCCGCCATTTTCTCCAGATTTGCCTCGTCGGAATCCTTCCCGAACAGGATGTACTCCGCCTGGTATTTCAGCCGGTTCTTTTCCATCTTATTCCGGTAGGTGCCGCACTTCTCCAGGATGTACTCGTCCAGAAGCAGCGCGTCGGCCTCCGGGTATTCATGGGAACTGTCCGGCTTCACGCCCATCCCGTGCGATAGTTCGCGATGCGACAGGAGGGTACCGCTGTCGACCCGCGCCTCGGAGATCCACTGCGTCGTGCCAAACACCTGGAGGAGGGCCGGCCTCAGGCGAAAGCCGGTCACTTCCTCCGCAGGGTTCTCCAGTTTGATCTCCTCCACTGTCCCGTCTTCATGTTCCTCGACGACGGACGGCACCTCATGGAGCGCTGCCTCGTTTTCCTCCCACGCTGTTTCCCAGTATGTGATGTCACGGCCGATCCCCTCGAACACGTCGATCTGATTCACGATGTCGGAGACGACCGCCCCTGCCGGGTCCGCCGCCATGTAGGCGTAGATCTGCTCCCGCACCGCCTTCCCGCCGTCGTCGGAAGCAAACCGCGCGCCGGTGATGTGCACGTCTGATGCTCTTAAGTTCTGAAAGTCGACGTGGCTGCCGAAGAGATGGAGACCCACCGTTGAAAAATTGCCGTCCAGATAGGTGCGCAGATGGTCCTCGGTCTTCGCAAGGGAAGGCTGCGACGTGCCATACGAGGTGTCCACAAAAAACAGGTCATACTGCTTGTACAGCTCCTGATGAAACTCCGCGAGCACCGACTGCATGGCCGTGTCCGCCGCGATCTCCGACCGGAGCCGTATGGCGTTCATGCGGGCGCCTTCGATGACCGTCAGAAACAGGGTGAGCAGGACCGGCAGGCAGAGCGCCATAAAGACCGTCAGATAGCCTTTGTGCTCACCCCGTGACAACGCCGCTCTTCTCCGTGATGGTTCCGAAGATGCTTTGCACCAGCGCCGTGATCTGTGATTTGAAAATGATGACCAGTCCGATGAGAACAACGATGATGAGGATCACTTCCACCGTACCCATGCCGTCTTCGTTTTTCCAGAAGCGGACCAGTCTTTCCCTTCCCTTGTTCATCATGTTTCTTACTGTTAACTTCATGTTTCTTCTCCTTTCCTGTTCTGAAAACTGTTGCTCCATGCAGAGCGCCCTCAAACCGAGAACCCCAGATACGCCGGGATCATGATCATCACCAGCGTCACCGCAAGCATCATGACCATGGGCACCAGGAGTTTGGTCCCCGCCTCTTCCCCGAGTTTTCTCGCGAGGTTCTTCCGGTTTTCAAAAGAGATCTCCGCCTCTTCCTGTAAAGCCTTTAGGAGGTTGTCGTTTCCGCGGATGAGATTCTGCGTCAGGATCGAACTGAGCTTGATGTACTGCCTCTCCCTGCACCGCTCTCCGAAGTGCGCGTATGCTTCCGTTTCCGTCACCCCGCTTTCCAGTTCACGCACCGTATACAACACCTCCTCATAGGCCGGATGAATTTTTCCGTCTTTCTTTTCCCCGCCGCTTTGGGCGATCTTTGCAAAAACATTTCGGACGCTCATCCCCGCGCCGAGGTACAGGACAAATTTGCTGACGACCTGCGGGTATTCCAGCTGGAGTCTTCTCTCCCGTGCCAGCACGGCCCGGCGCAGATCATAGTCCATCCCGACCAGCGCCAGCACGCCAATGAGGAGCATGGCGCCAAAGAGGAGAAAACTCCTGTCGCGAACCACTTCATGAAACTTGAGCGTCCGCCCTTCCACTTCGACGGGGAGCGCAAATTCTTTTTCGGCGGCCGTCCTTGTCTCGGCTTCCGTCATCGCGTCCGTGACCGCTTCCCGCAGCTTCTCCTCCGGGGTCTTAAGCGGCGCCAGCACCGTGATGGGAAACTCTTTTCGGAAGAACTGCCCGTCCAGCCTGAGGTGCGCTTCCAGCACAGCCTCTTCCTTCTCGCCTTCTTCAAACCGCGCGTTGTAGACCCGTCCGCCCGTGTCGATCAGTTCGTATTTGCTGCTCTCCCACGTGATGAGGAAGGGATAGCCCTCCACCTGATCCGGCAGAAAGAGCGGCGTGCGGACGGCCTGCAGGCTTTCGTTTTCGGAAGCGATCATGGTTTCCAGTGCGAGGAAGACTTCCTCCGCCATCTTTTCCAGTTCTTCCTTCCCGTACTGCTGCGCGTTCACCGTCAGCGAAAAGGCGCCCAGGTTTTCTTCTTCGAGAAGGAGTTCCTTCCGCGTGCCGCCCAGTCCGTTGCGCTCCACCCTTCCTTCTTCGTCCATCCCCTTCGAGGTCTGTGCCGCGAGTGTCGTGAGCGATGCCATGAGGGAAGCCGCAAACACAAAGAGCAGAAGAAAGCTGATCTTTTTCAAAACGTATTCGCGCTCCATGGTCTCGCGGA
Organism: Lachnospiraceae bacterium; assembly: GCA_017627275.1. GTDB lineage: Bacteria > Bacillota > Clostridia > Lachnospirales > Lachnospiraceae > CAG-791. The sequence goes on along the minus strand of JAGAHC010000071.1, from coordinate 27,747 downwards.
AGGAAAACGGCGTCATCGTTTCCAGGTCTTTGCGGACGCTCCCGGAAAGGAGTGACCGTCTTCTTTCCGGCGCTCCCTTTCTTCGCCGCTTTGTCAAAAGCCGGTAGCAGCCGCGCGCCATCCTGTGAAAGGGGCGCATGTACCAGTCGATCTTTGCCGACGGATCGAGCGGTTCCTTTCGCGTCAGGACAAGCCCTGCCGCGATGATAAGCAGCACGCTCAGATACAGATACAGAATTCTCATGGTCTTTTCCTTTGTCAGACTGTGATTTGAATGATCTTTTCAGATAAAAGAAATGCCGCGGTGTAGATCAGCAGGCAGAAGCTCATGATGAGGATGCCGACCGGATTGTGATAGAGCACGTCGAAGAATCCTTTGGACGAGATGCCGATGTAGGCGATGATGAGAAAGGGAACGACGTCCATGATCTTCTGCTCCATCTTTTTGGCGCTCAGGATCAGGTCGATCTCCTTCTCCACTTCCAGGCGCGATGAGATCAGATTCACCGTCCGCTCCATGATCTCGATCATGTTGCCGCCGCTTCTTTTGGCGATGGCAAAGACTTCCGCAAACTCTCTTATCTCTTCGACTCCGCTGTCTTTCGCCAGTGCAAGAAGCAGCTTTTCGAGCGGGATGTTGTTGTGCAGTCCGCTTTCGATGCGGAAAAGCTCCTTGCAGATGACGCTGTGCTTTCCATGCAGAAAGGCCATTTCCCGCTGTGCTTCGAGGAAGGCGTTTTCCGCGGAATACCCGGCCTTTAACGACGTCATGACGCTTTCCATCAGGTCCTTGAACTGCAGGGTCAGGGTCTTTCTCTTTTTCTCGACGGCCTTTCGTTTCTGGCGTTTGTAGATCGGAAGGAGGAGCGGCAGCAGGATCAGGACGGCGAGGATCGAGCGGTAAAAGAACATGGCCGCAAACAGGATGAGGCACAGTCCCTGCAACAGGAGCAGGATCTGCTGGGAAAGCGACTGCTGCCGGTAGATCTTCCACGCCTTGCTGGTGGTCTCCTTATAATCCCGCCGCTTCCAGCTTGGCAAGCGCCGTAAGATCCCCTTCCCTGATCCAGTGTCCTTTGACTTTTCCATCTTCTTCTCCCGTCTCGTAAAACTGATACAGCGGTGTCAGGGTGTACTCTCCCTGCACAAGGTCTCCCACTTCGAAAATGCCGAGGACCTTCCTGGATCCGTCTCTGAGTCTTCCCAGATGGATGAGGATGTCGAGGCCGCTCGACAGCTGCGCGCGGATGGCGGAGAGCGGAAGGTCGATCCCCATCAGGATCATGGTCTCCAGGCGCCTGAGCATATCCATGGCGCTGTTGGCGTGGCCGGTCGACATGGAGCCGTCGTGTCCCGTATTCATCGCCTGGATCATATCGATCGCTTCCGCCCCGCGCACCTCACCGACGATGATCCGGTCCGGCCGCATGCGGAGCGAGGCCTTGATCAGATCCCGGATGGAGATCTCCTTACAGCCGTCCACGTTTTTGTCCCTCGCCTCCATCCGTACGAGGTTGGCGATCTGCCGGATCTGCAGTTCGGCATTGTCTTCGATGGTGATGATCCTCTCGTCGTGCGGAATGAATGAGGAGAGCGCGTTGAGGAAGGTCGTTTTTCCGCTGCCCGTACCGCCGCTGACAAAGAGGTTGTACCTTGCCGTAACCAGCTGCCGCAAAAAGGCGGCCATCTCCTCCGAGAGCGCCCCGAAGGCCAGCAGGTCGCCGACGGTGATCGGCTCCTCCGGGAACCGGCGGATCGTCACAAAGGGGCCGTTCAGCGCCACCGGCGCCATGACGACATTGACGCGCGCCCCGTCCGGAAGTCTCGCATCGACCACCGGCGACGACTCGTTGACCACCCGGTTGCACCGGGCCACAATCTGCTGGATGACATCCTGCAGTTTCTCCGCGGAAGAAAAATGGCCCCCGTACGGTACGATCCGTCCGCCCCGCTCGATAAAGATCTGCTCCGGCCCGTTGATCATCACTTCCGTGATCCCGTGGTCATCGAGGATCCTCTGCAGAGCATCCAGCCCGCGCAGCGCGTGAAAGATCTCCTCCCGGATGGTCTTCCGCTCCGTCAGGGTCAGCGTCCTTTTCGATGCCTCCGCGATGACCTCTTCATCGATCAGAGCAAGGACCTCCCCGTCGCTGGTCTCGGTTTCATAGTTCATGCGCTCCAGCACCTTCTCCTGGATCTGCATGCGGATCTCTTCCTGCAAAGCATTCACAAAAGCTCGTTCTCCTTTAACAATTCCATGCAATAGTCGGCAAGTTCGCCGTGTGTCAGATAGTGGAGGTTGGCCGGCAGCCGTTTGAAGACAGGCAGTTTCAGGTGGACCGTTCTGGCGTAAACGTCCTGATAATCCATCCACTGCAGCAGTTCTTCGTACTGGCGGATCTTCGCCACGGAGATCCCGTCCTCGCGCTCGATCATGAAGACGCGGTCGCAGACGCGCAGCACGTCCGGCAGGCCCTCCACGTTTTCCGTCAGGTCGAGGATCAGGGTCGCGTAATCGGACACGCTCTCGATGGTGCGGAAAAGGCTGATCCACTGGTCGGCCCGGATGGCGTGCGATTCTATGTACGAATGCATCGGCGGCAGGAAGTGCAGCCCGCCCAGATCCTCCGTCATGGCGACCAGTTCTCCCGCCACCCGCTCTTTCGCGCACTCGTTGTAATACAGCAGGTCTCCCATGCCGCCGCGGAAGGTCCGCCCCAGCAGATTGCTTAAGCCGTCATACTGTTCAAAGTTCAGGTACAGGACCGGCGCCTTGCGGGCGAGGATCTGTCCGATGGTCAGCGCAAAGGTGGTCTGCAGACACCTCGTAATCGGCGTGTAGATCCCGAGGATCTTCATCGGCGGACCGTGGCGGACGGCGGGGGCGGCAGGTTCCTTTTCCCGCAGGCAGCGGTCCACGATGTAGTCCACGATCGCCTCCATTGACTGGTACTTGCTGACATTTAAGATGCTCTCTCCCAGGTAACTGCCGCTTTCGTTCAGGACAAGGACCGCCGGAAAGCCGCCGTCTGCCACCTCCCTGGTGTATCGTTTCTCCGCAACGATCAGAAGCGCCGCCGTATGGTCCTTTTCCCAGGCAAGGAGTTTTTCCTCATTTGTGAATACGCAGACCTCATACGGAAGCTTCCGGTTCCGGTGCAGATACTCCATCAGCCGAAAGGCATAACGCATTTCGTCGTCGTAGATCGCGATAAATTCAGGGTTCAATAGATTCCTCCGATATGACAGAAGATGCTGAGTCCCATCGGTACGGCCATGCGCAGCCTTCGCGGGATTTTTTTACGAGTCAGCTTACAGAACGTGTAAAGAAATAAGATCTCAATTCCGGAAAACACAAAAGATAAAACAAGAAAAACACAGAACGGTTTGAATGAAAATGCGGTTGATACCGCCAGAAGGTATTTGATATCGCCGGGCGCGAGTGCGCGCAAAAGGCAGAGGATCGCCGCGATCAGAAGTGCCGGCAGGAGCGCGCGCGGCGGCGGGCGAAGAAGGAGCAGAATGCATGCCGCGGGGATCGTCCACCGGTTGTAGATCTTCCCCTCCTTCAGATCAGTCATCATCGCTCCCAGCGCAAAGACGCCAAGTGCGATTTTATCTGCAGACAGAGGATGTACCTCCTTTCGGGAGTTTTCGGATGGGATGAGATCCATCCGCCCTGCGAAGACCTCACAGGGTAAGACGTATTATCTTTCGTGCCTGCCGAAAAATCAATTGGTAAAAATGCCGAATCACTTTCGGCAGGTTTGCCAATTGAAAAACGGAAAATGCCGATGCGTCCCGAAAATCCAACGAAAAACGCGTAGACGGTTTTCGTGTATCCCCCTGCTTTTCCGTCTCCTTTCATCGACTTTTCCTGCATGCTGTACTAAAATGGAATGCGAAATACTTGAATCGAAAATGTGGGGTAACCTATGAAAAACATCATCGTCACCGGTTATCACGGGCAGCTCGGCACCGCCGTGAACCGGCTTTATGAAGGAAGCACCGAATACGCGCTTATCAACACCGATGTCGAGGAACTCGACATCACGAACGTGGATGCCGTTCTTGCGCTTGCAAGAGAAGTGAAGCCCTGCGCCATCATCAACTGTGCCGCGTACACGGCGGTCGACGCGCAGGAAAAGGATGTGGATCTAAGCTATAAGATCAATGCCATCGGCGCCAGAAACCTTGCCATCGCGGCAACGGAAGCCGGCGCAAAGCTCGTCCATATTTCCACGGACTATGTGTTCCCGGGCGATTCCGAGAGACCGCTCATCGAGTTCGATCCCGTCGGCCCGAAGAGCGTCTACGGCAAAACGAAACTTGCCGGCGAGGAGTTTGTCAAAGCCTTTGCCGAGCGGTATTTTATTCTGCGGACCGCCTGGCTCTACGGAGAAGGCAAAAACTTCGTGCGCACCATGCTTTCCTTATCGGAAACGCACGAGGAGGTGAGCGTCGTGAATGACCAGTTCGGCTCTCCCACCTCCACGACGGAGCTCGCGAACGCCATTGCCGCGCTCCTTCCGACCGAGAACTACGGTCTATTCCATGCCACCTGCGAGGGGTCGACCAACTGGTACGAATTCACCAAAGAGATCTTCCGCCTTGCGGGAAAGAACACCCGGGTCCTCCCGGTGACCAGTGAAGAATACGCGGCGGCGCATCCGGATTCGGCGCCCCGTCCGCATTATTCCATTCTCGATAACTATATGCTGCGCCTGACGGGAAGCTATACCTTTGCTCCCTGGCAGGACGCCATCGCCCGCTATTTGAAGAAGTAAGATTTGTTATGATTGCTGATCTTTTACACAATCCGCTGTTTGTTGGACCCGCCCTTGCCTGGCTCATCGCGCAGGGGCTCAAGATCATCATTGAGCTTACCGTGAACCGCACCTTTGACATCATGCGTTTCTTCGGAAGCGGCGGCATGCCGAGTTCCCACAGCTCCACGGTCTGCGCCCTGGTCGTCATCGCCGCGACGCGGTACGGATTCTCGGGCTTTGAATTCCCGATGGCCTTTTTCTTCGCCTTCATCGTGATGTACGATGCCCGCGGCGTCCGCCGCGAGACCGGAGAACAGGCCAAGGTCCTCAACGCCATGATGGACCTCTTTGAGAAAATGGGGAATGAGATCCCCGGACCCGACGAACTGAAGGAACTGATCGGGCACACGCCCCTGCAGGTCTTCGCCGGCGCCGTGATCGGCGTCATCATCGGACTCATCGTCAGCGCGTCCTTCGGATTGATCTAAAAAAAAACCACTATCCCTGAGGATAGTGGTTCCTTCCTTCATTGTCTTGATTACTTCACGTTAAAGGTCTTCATCCCCGGATAGTACGCGCTCTTTCCGAGTCCTTCCTCGATGCGCAGAAGCTGGTTGTACTTCGCGACGCGCTCGGAGCGGGACGGCGCACCGGTCTTGATCTGGCCGGCGTTCAGAGCAACGGCAAGATCCGCGATGGTGGTGTCCTCGGTCTCGCCGGAGCGGTGGGACACGACGGCGGTGAAGCCTGCCTTGTGGGCCATCTTAATGGCTTCGATGGTTTCGGAGACGGAACCGATCTGATTGAGCTTGATCAGAATGGAGTTGCCGCACTTGTTATCGATGCCCTTCTTTAAGCGGACGGTGTTGGTGACAAAGAGGTCGTCGCCGACGAGCTGCACCTTGCCGCCCAGCTCCTTGGTCATCTTCTCCCAGCCCTTCCAGTCTTCTTCGTCCAGGCCGTCTTCAATCGAGACGATGGGGTATTTCTTGACAAGGCTTGCCCAGTGCGCGATCAGCTGATCGGACGTGAAGTCCTTGCCGGACTTGGGCTGATGATAATGGCCTTTGCCCTTCTTGCTCTTCCATTCAGAAGCGGCGGCATCCATGGCGAGCACGAAGTCCTTGCCGGGTTTGTAGCCGGCATTCTTGATCGCCGCCAGGATGTGTTCGATGGTGTCTTCGTCAGACTTTAAGTTCGGTGCAAAGCCGCCCTCGTCGCCGACAGCGGTGGTGTTGCCTTCCTTCTTCAGAAGTGCCTGCAGCGCGTGGAAGACTTCCGTGCACTGGCGAAGGCCCTCGGCAAAGGAGGAAGCGCCGACCGGCATGATCATGAATTCCTGAACGTCTACGGAGTTCGTCGCATGCGCGCCGCCGTTTAAGATGTTCATCATGGGGACCGGAAGCGTCGTTGCCTGAAGTCCGCCGAAGAAACGGTAAAGCGGCATATCGAGGGAAGCCGCCGCCGCCTTGGAAGCAGCGATCGACACCGCGAGGATCGCGTTGGCGCCGAGTTTCGATTTGTCCTTCGTGCCGTCAGCCTTTAACATCGCCGCGTCCACCGCGTAGATGTCGGAAGCGTCGATCCCCTTCACGGCCTTCGCGATGATGGTGTTGATGTTCTTCACGGCCTTCTGGACGCCCTTGCCGCCGTAGCGCTTTTTATCGCCGTCGCGCAGTTCCAGCGCTTCGAACTCACCGGTCGATGCGCCGCTGGGTGCCGCGCCTCTGCCGATAGATCCGTCCGCAAGGATGACTTCCGCTTCCACGGTCGGATTGCCGCGGGAGTCAATGATCTCTCTGCCGATTACCTTTTCGATCTGCATATAATCCATAATTGGTTTCTCCTTTATTTCCTGAAACTATGTTTACTCCGCCAGTGTCGCGTTCAGCCAGTTGACGACTTCGTCCGGATCCATCCCGTGCACCATGCAGGCTTCTCCCAGCGTCTCCATCTGCGAAGACGGGCAGGAAATGCAGCCCATGCCGATGTTCATGAGTGGCATCGTGACTTCCGGATGCTCGCGGAGGATGTCTCCGACGACCATATCCTTACTGATTACATTCTGTTCTGCCATTGTGTTCTTCCTTTCTTTATCTTGATTCCGGGAAACAATTTACGCGATGTCTTTTACCTTGTAGTCTTTTGCTTCCACTGCTTCCTTTAAAACAGCATCGTCTACGTCCGCATTCAGGTGCACCACGGCACAGCCTTTTTCATGGCTCACATCCGCGCTTTTCACTCCCGCGATCTCTTCCAGCGCCTTTTTCACGGTCGCCTCGCAGTGCGCACACATCATGCCTTCAATGTTCATAGTTTTTTCCATGGTTGTTTCTCCTGTTGATTCCGGTTGATGAGTTCGATTCATTGTAGCACTTTCCGTCCCGTCTTTCTTCCTTTTCTTGAAAAAGCGCTTCTGCGGCCTGTCGTTTTTGCCGTCATAGATATTAAGGAAGTTCAGGCGAAGGGCGTTCGTCACCACGAAGAAACTGGACAGACTCATGGCCGCCGCGCCCCACATCGGGTTCATCGTGTAGCCCCAGTGCGCGTACACCCCTGCTGCCAGCGGAATGAGGAGCGTGTTGTAAATGAGCGCCCAGAACAGGTTCTCCAGAATGTTCTTATAAGTATGTCTGGACAGGCGGATGGCGGCCGGCACGTCTCGCAGCGTGTTCTTCATCAGGACCACGTCGCCCGCTTCCACGGCGACATCCGTCCCCGCGCCGATGGCAATGCCGGTGTCAGCTCTTGTGAGCGCGGGCGCGTCATTGATGCCGTCGCCGACCATGGCGGTCTTGCCGCGCGCCTGGAGATCGCGGATCACGCTTTCTTTTCCGTCCGGAAGGACGTCTGAGATCACTTCCTCCACGCCCGCTTCTTTGCCGATCGCGGCTGCCGTATTCGCGTTGTCGCCGGTCAGCATGACGACCGACAGGCCGAGTTTCCTAAGTTCCGCAATGGCCTGTGTGCTGTCATCGCGCAGCGTATCCGCCACCGCAATGATCCCGAGACAGACATCGTCTTTTGCAAAGTATAACGGCGTCCTGCCGGAAGCGGAGAGCCGCTCCCCTTCCTTTACAAGCGCCTCTTCCACCGCTGCCTGTTCCCGCATAAAACGAAGGTTCCCGCCGGAAAGCTTCCACGACGTTCCCGTCGCGGGATCTGTCATCGCAGCCGTCAGGCCGTTCCCCGGGAGCGCTTCAAAGTCATCGACTTGTGCCACGGGGATCCCGTTCTCCTCCGCGTAGGCGCGGACCGCCTTTGCCAGCGGGTGCTCGCTCTTTGCTTCCAGCGCCGCGGAAAGGCGCAGCAGTTCTTCTTCCGTAACGCCCTTTGCGGGAAGGATGTCCGTCACCTTCGGTTCTCCCTCGGTGATCGTTCCCGTTTTGTCGAGCGCAATGACTTCCGTATTTCCGGTCTCCTGCAGGGCCTCCGCCGTCTTAAAGAGAATCCCGTTCTTGGCGCCGACTCCGTTGCCGACCATGATGGCAACCGGCGTTGCCAGTCCCAGCGCGCAGGGGCAGGACACGACCAGCACGCTGATTCCTCTGGCAAGGGCAAAGCCCGTGCCCTTCCCGAGCAGGAGCCAGATCACGATCGTCAGTGCAGCGATCGCGATGACCGCGGGCACGAAGTAGCCGGAGATCGTATCGGCAAGCTTTGCCACAGGCGCCTTGGTTGCTGCGGCGTCACTCACCATGGAAATGATCTTCGAGAGTGTCGTATCTTCTCCGACCCTGGTCGCTCTGCATTTTAAAAATCCGCTGGTATTGAGCGTCGCCGCCGTGACGGCATCGCCCGTCTCCTTGTCGACCGGGATGCTCTCGCCCGTCAGCGCCGCCTCATTGATGGCGGCATGTCCCTCTTCGATGACGCCGTCGACCGGAATGCTCTCGCCGGGGCGCACCAGGAAGAAGTCGCCCACCATCACTTCGTCGGCGGGGATCTCCACTTCCTCTTCGCCCCTGATCACCCGCGCCGTCTTCGGCGCCAGCTTCATCAGGCTCTTGAGCGCATTGGTCGTCTTTCCCTTCGAATAGGCTTCCAGCATCTTGCCGACCGTGATCAGCGTCAGGATCATGCCGGCGGATTCAAAGTAAAACTCATTCATATACGGCATGGCCGCTTCGCTCCCGCCGTTTACCTGCGCCGCGGACATCGCAAACAGCATGACCGTGCTGTAAAGAAAAGCAGCGCTCGCGCCGAGCGCGATCAGCGTGTCCATGTTGGGCGCGCCGTGGAAGAGGCTCTTAAAGCCGCTCACGAAAAAGCGCTGGTTGATGACCATCAGGATGCCCGACAAAAGCATCTGCAGCATCCCCATCGCCACATGGTTTCCTTTCATAAAGGAAGGGACCGGCCACCCCCACATATGAACGCCCATGGAAAAGTACATGAGGAGCAGGAGAAAAACCGCCGACCAGGCAAGTCTCCTTTTCAGGACCGGCGTTTCCTTATCCTGCAGCGCCTCTTCTTCCAAGGCGATCTTCGCGGAAAGGCTTCCCCCTCCCGCGGCAGGTTTCGCGGTGCCCTCTTCTTTCAGTCTCGCCCCGTAACCCGCGTTCTCCACGGCGCGGATGATGTCCTCGGAGCGGACCTCCCCTTCCACACCCATGGAATTGGTCAGCAGTGAGACCGAACAGTTTGTGACGCCCGGGAGTTTCCCGACCGCCTTCTCCACGCGCGCCTGACAGGCGGCGCAGCTCATTCCCGTAACGATGTATTGTTCCATCTTTCCTCCCAGAACGCGATCCATTCGTTCAGCGTCCACGGTGTATAATCCGAATACATGCAAAAGCAGTTCAGCATCTGACAGGGGATCCGCACATGGCTCCCGTCCGACAGTGTCTTGACGCTTCGCCTCGTCATCTCCTGAAACTCCTCGATCAGCTGCTCGTCCAGCGTATCATGCACATGCCCGTAGAGCATGTAGGTCGTCGGCTTTCCGTTGTCGTCCAGGCGGTACTGCCTGTTATAGTTCACGATCGGGTAGTGGCAAAGGATGAGCTTGCGTTTATGGTCGCGCATCTCCGCATACGGTTTGATCCATTCAAAGCGGGATGCGTCAAACTTTTTATTTTTCGAGAATCGGTCGTGGTTGCCCTCGATCAGATAGAGCTTCCCCTTCAGTTCCTTTAAGAGCGCATTCGTCTGCTCGGCATTCCCCACGGAAAGATCGCCCAGGATAAACACGTCGTCCGTGCTCCTTACCCTGGCGTTCCACTTCTCCAGCATGTGGGCATTCATTTCTTCTGCGTTCGCAAACCCTCTGCGGTCCATCACGGTATTCAGTTTGTCATGGAAAAAATGACAGTCCGCAATAAAATATTTCACGCCAACATTATGCACCCTTTTTTGTTTTCCCGCTATGCTATAATGGCACCTATGAAAGAACTGGTTGAACTCTATATCGCCTTTTTGCGAATCGGCTGCGTTGCCTTCGGCGGCGGGTATGCGCTCCTGCCGATCCTGGAAAAAGACCTGGTGAATACGCGCCACTGGACCACGATGGATGAACTCACGGATTACTTTGCCATCGGCCAGTGCACCCCCGGCGTCATCGCAGTCAACGTCTCCACCTTTATCGGAAAGAAGAGAAGCGGCATCCCGGGCGCCATCGCGACGTTGCTCGGTTTCCTGACCGCGCCGGTGATCCTGATCATCCTCATTGCGGCCTTTCTCTCCAACTTCGCCCACCTCCCCGTGGTGCAGCACGCCTTCGCGGGCATCCGGGTCTGCGTCCTGATCCTGATCCTGCAGGCGGTCCTGAAGCTGTGGAAAAAGTCCATCGTCGACAGAACCACCCTGGGGTTATATCTTGTGATCTTTGTGCTCACGGCCTTTTCCTCCCTGCTGCCGTTTTCCGTACCCGTGGCAGCCCTGGTCATCGCGGCCGGGATCTTCGGTCTTTTCTTCGGAAAAGACGGGAACGAAAAGAAGAAGGGGGGCGCGGCATGATCCTCCTTCGCCTGTTTTTTGAATTCTTTAAGACGGGGCTGTTTTCCGTCGGGGGCGGTCTGGCGACCCTTCCCTTCCTCTACGAGATCTCCGATAAGACGGGGTGGATCACCCATGCGGACATCGCGGATATGATCGCCGTTTCCGAATCGACGCCCGGCGCCATCGGTATCAATATGGCGACCTACACCGGTTTCAAAACGGCAGGGATTCTAGGCGCTTTGACGGCGACCTTCGGCCTTGCGCTGCCGTCCTTCCTGATCATTCTCGTCATCGCTTCTTTTCTGGAGAAGTTCCGCGACAACCCGCTCGTGAACAAGGCCTTCTACGGACTGCGTCCCGCTTCGATCGCGATGATCACGACGGCCGGCGTCAACGTGGCAAAGATCACGCTGGTACAGCTTTCGGTCTTTGCAAGTACGCACCGCCTGCAGGATCTCTTCCTGTGGAAGGCGCTCCTCCTTGCCGTCATCATCTTCATCCTGCAGCGCAAGTGGCAGGTGCATCCGATCCTTTGCCTCCTGCTCTCGGCCGTGGTCGGGATCGTATTCAACTTCTAATTTCAAAAGAACCACTTTCCTCAGAGGAAAGTGGTTCCTTCGCAACCGTCACATTATTGCTGTTCAGCCCTTGAGACCCCTTGTCTGGCGGTCCATGTCCTCCACGACGATGTCGTAGATCTCGCCCAGCGTCGCGCAGTACTCCAGCACCTTCCAGGGCTCGTTCGTGTGATAGTGGATCTTGATCATATCCTCATCGCCGACGGCCAGTAAGCTATCTCCCTGAAAGTTCTCCACAAAGTAATCGTAGATGGCATCCTCGTCCAGGTCTTCGCCATCGATCAAGAGCTGTGTGTCATATCTGAATTCGAGCATGGTACTTCCTCCTGATTCAAAATCTTTTTTCAAAACCGTACACTATTGTCCTTCATTCAGTACAATGTGTCCAGTCAAAATACAAAAAAAAGACAGGCTGCAAAGCCTGTCTGTTCTCTGTCGTATCCGGATCTGTTACTCCTGCGCGTCTTCCGTCTCCTCGGTCGCGCCGTCGATCATCTTCAGAAGTTCGAGCGCACTGCGGAAGAACTTGGTTTCTTTTTTCTCGACCCAAGTTACTTCGCCCTGCCAGGTGAAATTCTCCCGCCTTTGAATTTTGACGATAAAGGTTCCTTTATCGACTCTTGCTTTTTCTTCCGCCATGATAATCCCGTTTCTATAATCGGACAGTACACCTATTTTTTCACTCTGTCCTGTGCCATTGTAGCATGGCCTCTATAACAGAATCTATCATATCTTTTAAAATTTTTCTCCAGATATATTAAATTTTTATCATCTTTTTTCTCAGAACGGGAAAGATTTACCTATATCTTGTGGTTTTTGCGATATTGACACACAATTCGCTCATTTTTTTCTTTTTTCGCCCTTTTCAGATTCCGTTTTTTTCCAGAGAATCGCAAGCCCTTTTAAGAGGAGCTGATCGTCCACCTGAATGTCATGGTCGCAGTACGGGCTGATCAGCGCGCCGGTCCCGCCGGTCGTGACGATGCTCGCCGGTTCTCTGCCGAGCGCCTTGGCAAACCGTGTGATCGTTCCGTCGATAGCGCCGGCCTGTCCGAAGATGATGCCGGCCTTCATGGCGTCGATGGTGTTGGTCGCGATGATCTTTTTGGGCGGGACGATGTCGATGTCCGGAAGGAGGGACGCGTTCTCCGTGAGCGCTTCCAGCGAGACGGCAGCACCGGGTAAAATCGCGCCGCCGATGTAGGCGCCGTTTTCATCAACGACCGTGATGGTGGTCGCGGTCCCCATGTCGATGATGACGCAGGGCAGCGGATATTCTTCCTTGGCTGCGACGGCCGCGACGACGAGGTCCGCCGCGATGGTCCCCGGGTCATCCAGCATGATCTTCAGCCCGGTCTTCATGCCGGGTCCGACGATCCTGGCCTTCTCTCCGGTGAGGATCTCGACGGCAGCGGAAACGGTGGAGGTGAGCGCCGGCACGACGGAAGCAACGATCGCGCCCCGCACAGACTGCGGGTCGACCTCCTGCAGCTGCAGAAGCGCCTTCATCTTGATCGCATACTCATGCGCCGTGGCTGCCCGGTCCGTTCGGAAACGGAAGACGTGTTCCGCCCTCAGTTCCTTTTTGGTTTCGTCGATGCAGCCCATGATCGTGTGGATGTTGCCGACGTCGATGGCAAGGATCATAAGACCTCCTTCAGCTCCGCGAGCGTGCGCGGCGTGTAATCCATGTACGGCATCATCGCCCCCACATTGGCCATGCGGCAGACGCCTTCGTTTGCGTACAGCTTCTTCAGCAGATCCTTGTTCTTCTCGAGGATGTTTGCTTCAAAGGCGGAGTGGACATGTCCATACAGGTGAATCCAGCCAAAGTAATGATTGTGAAAGGCGGGCGACGGATAGTGACAGAGAACCACCTGATCCTCTCCGTCCCGGATCTCTTTGTATTCCGCAACGTCTTCGAAGAGATCCCGCACCGCTTCGATCACATCCCATTCGTCGTGGTTTCCCTTGATGAGGATCTTCTTCCCGTTCAGTTTCTCCAGTGTCGCGCGCCATCGGAAAGCGTCTCCCGCATGGAAGTCGCCGACGATGTAGGTCGTATCTTCGTCTCCGACGACGCGGTTCCAGTTCGCGATGAGCGCCTCATTCATTTCTTCCGCCGTCTCGAAGGGGCGGTTGTCATAGAAGATCAGGTCTTCGCTGTCGAAATGAGTGTCTGCAATGTAGCGGATCATTTACTTGCTGGCCTCCAACAGATTTCTGGTATATTCTTCCTTCGGATTGTTATAGACTTCTTCCACGGTCCCCTGCTCGACGATGCGTCCGTCCTTCATGACGAGCACCCGGTCGCAGAGCTGGTAGACAACGTTTAAATCGTGGGAAATAAAAAGGTAGCTTAAGTCCAGCTCGTTGCGCAGCTGCTTCAAAAGCTTCAGGATCTGCGCCTGGATCGTCACGTCGAGCGCACTGACCGGTTCGTCCGCGATGATGAAGCGGGGACGGCGGATGAGGGCCGCAGCGATGTTCACGCGCTGCTTCTGTCCGCCGGAAAGCTCATCCGGCTTCGACGCGAAGAATTCCTCCTGCAGGCCCACGCGCGTAAGCATCTCCCGCACTCTTCTTTCCCTCTCCTCCGCGTCGTACTTTCCGAAGATGCGGAGCGGTTCTTCCACCGACCACCACGCGGAGTAGGCGGGATTCAAGGAGCTGTGAAAGTCCTGAAAGATCATCTGCGGGCGTTTGGTGTAGTGAACGATCTCTCCCTTCGTGGGTTCCATCAGCCCGAGGATCGTTTTTGCGAGCGTCGATTTTCCCGTGCCGCTTTCTCCGACGAGTCCCAGGATCTCTCCGTAGTGCACGACGAAGTCCACGTCATGGATGACTTCTTTATACTTTTGTCCGTACCCGAAGAAGCCGCCGCGTTTGTAGCCGGCGCTGACGTGCTTCACTTCGAGAACGAGGTTGTTGTTTTCTTCCGTCATGGTTCTGTTTGTTTTTTATCCCTGGTCGGGATGGCATCGATGAGTTTTTTGCTGTACGGGTGAAGGGGATGGAAAAACACCTCTTCCGTCTCGCCCAACTCCACCAGTTTGCCGCGCTGCATCACGGCGACGCGGCGGCAGAGTTTGCGCACGACATTCAGGTTGTGGGAAATGAACAGCATGGAGATGCCGCGCTCCCTGTTCAGGCGTTTTAAGAGTTCCAGGATCTGCGCCTGGATCGTTACGTCAAGCGCCGTAGTCGGCTCGTCCAGAAGAAGGAGGCTCGGCTCGATCACGATGGCGGCGCCGATCATGGCTCTTTGCAGCATGCCGCCGGAGAGCTCGTGCGGATACTTTTCGTACACGGCTTCCGGGTCTCTTAATTCGACTTCACGCATGACCTGCAGGACTTTTTCCCTGCGTTCTTCCTTCGAAAGATCGGTGTGGATGCGCAGGACTTCTCCCACCTGCTCTCCGACCTTCATGAGCGGGTCCATCGCGCTCATCGGTTCCTGGAACACGACGCCGATGTCCTTGCCGTGCATGCTGCGGAGAAGTTTCCGCTCGGCATGCAGAAGGTCCTGGCCGTTTAAGAGGATGTCGCCCGAGAATTCGCACTGCTTTCGCGGCAGGAGTCCCGCGATGCTCATGGCGGTGACAGTCTTGCCGCTGCCGCTCTCTCCCACCAGGCCCATGATCTCGCCGTCTTTAATGGTAAACGAGATGCCGGCGACCGCTTCTCTGTCCCGGTTCAAAAACCGGATGTGGAGATCTCTTACTTCCAGCATCACTCCACCCCCTTTTCCGCGGCCTGCATGCCTTCGCCGAGAAGCCCGACACCGAAGACCAACAGTACGATGGTCAGTCCCGTAAAGATCGCATACCACGGGCCTGCCTTTAACATGCCCTGTGCTTCGGAAAGCATATAGCCAAGCGACGCGTCGGGCGGCGTGACGCCGATCCCTAAGAAGCTCATGCTGGCTTCCGCCAATACCGCGTTATTGAAGCCGATGGTGAATGCCGGCAGAAGGACGCGCAGGACGTTCGGCAAAAGATGCACCAGAAGGATGCGGGCGTTCCCCGCGCCCATGAGTCTCGCGCTGGTGACGTAGTTGGTATCGCGGAGGCTCGCAAACGCCGTCCGCGTGACGCGGGCAAAGCTCGGAATGAAGACGATGCCGAGCGCCAGGATGACGTTGTATTTTTTCCCCGGGCCCAAAAGGCTGATGATCAAAAGCGCGAGCAGGATGCTCGGGAAGGCGGTGAGCGCGTCGTTAAAGCGCATGAGCACGTCGTCCACCACGCCGCCGAAGTATCCCGTCACGGCGCCGATGAAGGTGCCGACCACCGCGCCGATGCCCACCGTCAGGAGCGCGATAAAAAGCGTGGTGCCGGTGCCCTTTAACACGCGGCTGAAGATGTCTCTGCCGAAGTGGTCCGTTCCGAAAAGATGCGCAAGCGTCGGCGCCTGGAATTTGCCGTACTGCATCGCCGTCGGCGAATACGGCGTCCAGAAGGTGCCGATCAGGGCGACGACCAGGATGGTGCAGGTGATGATCAGTCCCGCAAGGAGATATCCGTTCATGCGTTTTTTCATTCGTCTTCTCCTCCCAGCCTCAGGCGCGGGTCGATGCGCCGGTTCACGATGTCGGAGATGGTCCCCGCGAGCACGACCCAGAATGCCAGGATCACGACGATCGCCTGCACGACGGGATAGTCTCGGTGGGAAATGGATGCGACCAAAAATCTGCCGAGCCCGGGAATGCCCAGCACCTGCTCGACGACGATGCTCGCCGCGACCAGCTCCGCCAGCGTCTGCCCGAGGAAGGTGACGACCAGCACGAGAGAGTTTTTCAGCACGTGCCTTGTCAGGACGCTCCATCTGTTGTTGCCGCGGCTGATGGCCGTGCGCACATAGGCCTTGTTCATTTCATCCACGATGGTGCTGCGCATCATGCGCACCGTCATCGCGATCCGGGGGATCGAAAGGCAGATCGCCGCAAAGAATAAGTGTACGAATGACCCGCCGGGGTCTTTTGCAAAGCCCGGAAAATCGCCCGGCGTGAATACTTTTAAAATGACGCCGAACGTCCAGGAGAGAAGGATCCCCGTAAAGAACGGCGGGACGGCCATGCACAGCTGGTTAAAGGCCGTGCGCACACCGTCGAGCGGCCCTCCCACCCATTGATAGGAAAACACCCCCAGCGGGATGGAGACCAGGATGATGAGGGCGAAACTGATGAGACTCAGCGCCAGCGTGATGACCAGCTTGGAGGAAATCAGCTCCCAGACCGGTTGCTTGTAGCTGAAGGATCTGCCGAGGTCGCCCGAGAAGAATCCCAGGAGCCAGGAGACATACCGCGAAAGAAACGGTTTGTCTAACCCCAGCTCCTGCCTGAGTGCTTCGATCTGCGCAGGCGAAGCGTCCGTTCCGAGCATGTTTCGGACCGGATCGCCCGAGACGATCTCGAACGCCAAAAATGTCAGAAACGAGACCAGGATCATCGTGATGAGAAGGAGCCCGATCCGTTTGAAGATATACTTCATTGCTCTGTCCGGTTACTCGGCCCAGTGTAAGGCGGAAACGTCCAGCACGTAGATCGGGTAGAAGGTCAGACCGGAAAGGCCCTTTCTGACTGCCACCAGATCCGCCATGTCCTGCAGATACACGTTGGCCGCGTTCTCCGTCAGGTTCTTTTCCAGCGCCTTGTAGAGTTCGGTCTGCTTGGCGTCGTCCGTTTCCTGCAGTGCTTCCGCGAGGATCGCGTCGTAATCGGCGTTGTTATAGTTGGTGAAGTTGTTGCCCACTTCGCTGCCGAAGCGTTCCAGCAGCTTTCTTGCCGTCATGTTGTCGCTCGTCAGACCGGTGATGGTGCTCTCAAACTGGCGGTTGCCGTAGACTTCTTCCAGCCAGGTGCCCCAGTCCACGGGCTCCACGGTCGCCGTGATGCCGGCTTCCTTTAACTGCTCGACCAGGACGGTCGCGGTATTGACGTGCGGCGTGTAGTTGCTCGGCACCGTGATGGACATGGAGAAGCCGTCCGGGTAGCCCGCTTCCGCCAGCAGTTCCTTTGCCTTTTCCACATCATGCGGATAATAGTCTGTCAGCGATGCGTCATAGTATTTTTCAAAAGACGGGAACATCGAGGTGCCCAGCGGAATGCCGTATCCGTCAAACGCCAGGTCGATCACGGCCTGTTTGTCGATCGCATAGGAAAGCGCCTGCCGCACGCGCACGTCGTCAAACGGCTTGACCGCGTTGTTTAAATACAGCGCCTGCACCAGGTTCATGCTGCCTTCTTCGATCTCGAAATCTCCTTCTTCCAGCTGCACGATCTGGTCGCTCGATAAGTGCGCCACCAGGTCGAGCGCGCCGCTCTGGAGGCCGAGGATCAGGCCTTCCGCGTTTTCCAGGATCTTGAATGTTACCTTGGAGAGACCGGGCGCTTCGCCCCAGTACTCGTCGAATCTTTCCAGTACCATCTCATCCTGCACCGCGCGGGAGACGAATTTGAACGGGCCCGTTCCGACCGGCTTGGTCTCGAGCTCGGCATAGTCCGCGGGGATGATGTAGGCATTCATCACGTGCGCCAGGAATTCGTTGCTGGCTTCCTTCAGCGTGATCGTGACCGTGTTGCCTTCGCCCTGCACTTCGTCGATGACGGAGAGCGCCTCCAGCTGCGCGGCCGTGTCCTTTCCGTCTCTGCGGCGGTTGATGGAGTACACGACGTCTTCCGCCGTGACGGCTTCGCCGTTGTGGAAGGTCACCCCGTCACGCAGTGTGAACGTGTAGGTCTTGCCGTCTTCGCTTTTTTCGCATTCCGAAGCCACCGCAGGCACGATCTCGCCGGCCGCGTTCGGCTTCATCAGACCTTCGTAAATGTTGAACAGGATCTCCTTCGTGCCTGCTGCCGTCATGTGATGCGGATCCAGGCTGTCAAAGTCCTGCGCAATGCCGACGACGGCTTCGTTCGCTTTCGCGCGCTCCGTCTTCTCCGCCGCCGCTTCCGCCGCGGTGTCGGCACTGCCCGCATTGCCGGCTGCGGTGTTCGCACATCCGGACAATAAAAAAGCTCCCAGCATTACACTAAGAGTCCACGCCAAAAAAATCCTTTTATTCATTGTTTTCCTCCTTGCTGCCGTTCCGGTCCCTCCGGATATAGCGCAAGACTATTATTAGGTAGAAGAACGAAAAATGCAAGGGGTAAAAAGGAACCAGTTTCCTCAGGGATGGTGGTTCCCGCTATACTCCTTGCGCACGTACTCTGAAGTGAAGGCGCGCATGGTGGAAAAGTAGCCGAGCTGCAGGTCGACGGTGTCGCCGACGCGGTAGGTCTTCTGTGCGTCGGTGATGTCGAGCATGAGGTGGTCGGAGCTGGCGCCGAGGAGGATGATGCCCTCGTCGCAGGCGGTGGTCGTCTCGGCGTCAAAGTCCTGCTTGCCGAGGGCGCAGATGGCTTTCAAGCGTCTGTCGCCGCGGTCGGTGAACGCTGGTTTTTTGCCGTAGGAATCAACGCCGATGTCTCCCCAGGGGAGGGAAGGTTTCTCCTTGAGCTCCACGATCTCCGCATGCAGGGTGAACACGTCCGGGTGCGTTCCCGGAAGGTACTGATACTTCGCGCGCTCCTTGCCAAAGAGCACGGATTCGCCAAGGCGCAGGTTATTGACGCCTGACGGGATGCCGCCGCGCAGCATGAGGTCGATGGTGGCGGAGTTGCCGCCGCTGACGACGGAAAGCTTTACGCCCGTCTCTTCCTCCACGCGTTTTGCGAGGTCCCGGAGCTGCGTGAGCTTCTCCGTATCGTACTGCACAAAGGAAAAGCAGGTCAGGTTGACGCCCAGTCCGTAGAGCTTTGCGTGGGACATGGCTGCCACTTTTTTTGCCGCATCCACCAGCTCGTCCGGGTCGACATAGCCTTCGCGGATATCGCCCAGGTCCGCCATCAGGATGATCTTATGCTCTCTTCCCTGTCTGCCGGCCTCTTCGTCGATGGCTTCGATGACGGACAACTCCGAGTTTAACGACGCATCGCCAAACTCCACGAGCTCCGGCACTTCACTTAGCATCGGCGGTCGGATCAGCCACTTTTCCGCAGAAAGTCCCTGCAGGCGCTTCAGGTTGTCGACCCTGGAGTCGCCAAGCCTTGTGATGCCCTCTTCCACGAGGATCTTTGCGATCACCGGATCGCCCCGAAATACCTTCGTGACGCCTGTGATCTCAATGGCATGCTCCGCGCACAGGGCGCGGAGCACACGAACATTCTCTCTTAAATGCTGAAGATTTACAGTCAGTAAAGGATACATGTTTTAGTTCCAGTAATCCGTCTTGCCTTCCAGACCAACGGTAGATGCCTTGAAGACAGGATCCTTGCCGGCCTTCTTCTGTTCCACGTAGTCTTCGAGCGCCTTGATGGCCGTGCCGCCTGCGATGCAGATGACCGGGAGGTTGATGATGGCCATGATGCCCATCAGGACGTCCGCCAGATCCCAAACCGTGCCCATGCTCATCAGAGCGCCGAGGAAGATGATGACAGCGGCAATGATGCGGAAGCAGAACATGAACTGTTTGCTCGGCTCTTTCTTGCCGTTCAGATAGATCAGCAGGTTATCTACATAGTAGAAGTTGCCAAGGAGCGTGGTGAACGCGAACAGGACCATCGCGACCGTCACGAAAATCGGGCCGAAGGCGCCGAGCGCGTTCTGCATCGCAGCCTGTACATAGCTCGCGCCCGCGATGTCCGCGGAAGGGGCAACGCCCGAGCAGAGGCACATCAGTGCGGTGCAGGTGCAAAGCAGCAGTGTGTCAATGAAAACGGAAAGCATCTGGACCAGACCCTGTTTGACCGGGTGGCTGACAGCGGAAGCGGCTGCCGCGTTCGGTGCGGAACCGACACCGGCTTCGTTGGAGTAGAGACCTCTCTTGATACCGTACATCATGCAGGATCCGGAGAAGCCGCCGAAGATGGCCTTGAAATTAAATGCGTCCGCAAAGATCTGTCCGATCACGCCCGGAAGAAGTCCGATGTGCATGATCACGATCAGGATCGCGACCACCACGTACAGCAGTCCCATGAAGGGAACGAGCGCCGACGTGACGTGGATGATGCGCTTGCCGCCGCCGAGGAGGCAGTAGCCGACCAGCACCGCGAGGATCGCGCCGATCACGGCCGGCGTCCAGCTTGCGTTATACCAGCTGTACACGCTGAAGGTGGACTGCAGGTTGTAGGATGCCAGCATGTTGAAGCCGCCGGCATAGGTCAGAAGCATGCTGATGGCAAACAGTGCGCCCAGGATCGGGTTTTTCAGCGCTGCCTCGATATAGTAGGCAGGTCCGCCGTAGCTGTTGCCTTCGGAGTCGCGTCTTTTATAGATCTGCGCCAGTGTGGATTCGATGAATGCGGAAGCGCCGCCCAGGATGGCGATGATCCACATCCAGAACACGGCACCGTATCCGCCTAAGCAGATTGCCGTTGAAACACCAACGATGTTACCGGTACCGACGCGGGATGCCGTCGAAACCATCAATGCCTGGAAGGAAGAAACCTGTCCCTCTTCCGTCGGCTTCTCGGTAACGAGCCGGATCGACTCCCCAAAAAGCTTGAACTGCACGAACTTGGTCTTGATCGTAAAATACAATCCGACCGCGATCAGCATGATGATCAGAACGTAGCCGTACATGATCCCGCTGATCTTTCCAATAATTTCACCAAACATTCCTTCTCCCCCTTTCACTGAAGCAGTTACTTAAATTATTTAGCGAAGTTTCGAAGAAACTTCTAAACAAACGCGCTAGCGTTTGTTTTGCCCCCTTTCAACTGAAGCAGTTACTTAAATTATTAAAACAAGCGCGCAAGCGTTTGTTTTTTACCCGGTAGTATCCTAGAAAATATACGTCTCCAGCTCGCGCGACAGGATCTCCATGATGCGGATGCCGCCGACGCTGTTGCCCTTCTTGTTCAGCACCGGGCCGTAGGTCGCAATCCCGCTGCCGTCTCTGCCGACCGCCACGATGCCGCCGCCGACGCCGCTCTTCGAGGGCATGCCGACCTTCATCGCATACTGGCCGGATTCGTCGTACATTCCGCAGAAAAGCATCAGGGTCTTCACGGTCCGCACGATGTCCGAATCGACAAGGCGCTCTCCCGTTCCCGGATCGATGCCGTCGTTTGCGAGCACTCTGGCATAGTGCGCGAGATTCTTCGCCGTCACCATCACGGAGCACATCCGGAAGTAGTCATCCAGCGTCTCCACCGGCGGGCGCTGCAGCACATTTCTGCTCTCCAGCAGATAAGCAATCGAACGGTTGCGGTTGCCGGTCATGTCTTCCGAATGATAGACGTTTTCGTTCAGCATGATCTTGTCGTCGCCGCAGAGTTTCTGCACCAGCTCGACGAATTCTTCGAAGATGTTCTCCCCTTCGATGGCGCTCACGACCGCGATCGCGCCGGCATTGATCAAGGGGTTGAACGGCCGCCAGTCCTTCTGCTCCAGCTGCAGGATGGAGTCAAAGCTGTCTCCCGTCGGCTCCATGCCGACGATGGAGAAGACCTTCTCGTAGCCCGCGGTCTGCAGCGCCTGGATCAGCGAAAATGTCTTGGAAATGCTCTGCATCGTGAACGGGATGTTAAAATCGCCCACGTCGTATTCCGTCCCGTCCTGCAGCAGCACGCACGCGCCCAGATTCGACGGATCCGCCTTGGCAAGCTCCGGAATATAACTGGCTACCCTTCCTTCGCCCAGAACCTGTCTCGCCTGCGCGTAGGCATTGTCCAAAATCGCCTGAATGCCCTTCTTTTCGCCCATGTTTCTTCTGTTTTCCTCCTGCTGCAACAAAACTATGAATATAAGATGAAAGTATATAGGTATCGTACCACCGATTCCGTGAAAACAGGAAATAGGAAATCGTACCCACGTTATCGAAACAAACGATAACGCCCTCTTTTTTTCCCATTTTCGCGAAAAAATGCTATACTTAGGTTTCATCTTTGCCGTTTGTACTAAAAAAGCGGCGCGCAGAGAGGAAAACCATCATGGACGCAAACAGTATTCAGTATTTTGTCGCCGTGGCAAAGTACGGCTCCATCAATCAGGCAGCAAAGGCTATGTTCATTTCGCAGCCGCAACTTTCCCACATTATTCGTTCTATTGAAGATGATGCCGGCATGACGCTGATCCAGCGCACCAGGCAGGGATCGACGCTGACGCCGGAGGGCGAGCAGTACCTCAAGCACTGCGAGATCATCCTGAACGAGATGGAGAACCTGCGCGACTTCATCAACAAGGCGCAGATCGACAGCACGCAGCTTTCCGTCTGCATGACCCGGTTTTCGCATACTTCGGAGTGTTTTAACGAGGTCTGCAGGCGCCACCAGAACATGCCCCGCATGCACTTTACGCTCAAGGAAGACTCGACCACCAACGTCATCTTAAGCATATGTGACGGAACGGCCGACATCGGGGTGCTGAACTTCTCTGCGCAGAACGAGAAGATGATGCTTGAAAACTTCGAGAGCAAGAACCTGAGTTATCTGCCGCTTGCCTCTTTCAGGCCCTACGTCAGTCTCTCTTCCGCGCACCCGCTCTTAGAAGGCGGCGACGTCAAGGAGATCGACATCGCGGACCTCATGGACTACGGCTTTGTCCGCTACCATGGGCAGTATGAGGATTTTATCTACCACATTGCCATGCAGGAGGGCGCCGTCAACTTAAACGAATCGGAAAAGGTCGTTTACGTGACGGACCGCCAGGAACAGATGCACCTGATCTCCGTGACCAACTTTTACACCATCGGCATCTCGGAATTCACGTATCAGGACTCCGCCTACGGCGTTGTGGCGATCCCGTTAAAGAACACCTCCGCGCACCTGCAGTTCGGGATCATTACCAGGAAAAACACCACGCTCTCCTCTCTGGAGCAGGAGTTCGCGGATGAAGTCAAAAAGATGTATCAGAGCCTTCAGGAAAAGGAGAAAGAATCATGAGCTCAATTCGTCCCAAAATCATCGTTCCGATCGCCGCGCAGGATGCCACCGCTTTTTCGGCTGCGGTCAAGAACCTGCGTCCTTACGTAAACGGCAGAAAGATCGATCTGATCGAATGGCGCGCGGACTATTACGTGCCGCTTCCGCCGAAGAAGGCAGAGCCCGCTCCCGCCCCTGTCGAAGAAGCCCCCGCGCAGGAAGCGCAGGAGGGTGCCGTGCAGGAGGGTGCGGCACAGGAAGGTGCATCGCAGGAAGCCGCCCCGGCCCCGGTCGTCGAGGAAGCGCCGCAGCAGAAGGAAGTGACCTACAAGACCCTCCCGGATTTCCTGCATCAGTGCATGCATGCGCTCGATATTTTCCGCATGTATCTGCCGGAGATCCCGCTGTTATTTACCTTTCGGACCGCGCACGAAGGCGGAGATGCCGCCATTGACCTGCAGACCTACTGCGCGCTTAACAAGGCCATCGCCGAGTGCGGGCATGTGAATATGATCGACGTGGAAGTGTTTTCCTTTGCAAAGGCCGCGCCGCCGACCGAGGTCGTGACCCCGGAGGCGATCGGTGCGCTCATGAAAGACATTCACGCCGCAAACGTCGAAGTCATCGGCTCGCACCATGACTTTGCAAAGACCGATTCGACCGAAGTCCTCCTTCAGTATCTCGACAAGATCCGCACCACCGACGCGGACGTGTTGAAACTGGCCGTGATGCCAAAGACCGAAGCAGACGTGCAGTCGCTGATCGACGCCGCCACACAGGCGCATGAAGATCATCCGGAGCGTCCCATCATCTCCATCAGCATGGGCGGCCTTGGGCAGATCACCCGCACGGACGGCGAGCGTTACGGCAACTACGGCACCTTTGCCATGGTCGGTCAGGGCTCCGCACCGGGGCAGATCCCCTGCGATGAACTGATGGACATCCTGGACGCGGTGCACGAAGAACTGAACGGTCAAAAAAAAAATAACATCACCCTGATCGGTTTCATGGGCACCGGCAAGTCGACCGTCGGCGCGCTGCTTTCCAAGGCGCTGCAGAAGGCCCTTGTCGATACCGATGCCCTGATCGAAGCAGAGACCCACGAGCGGATCTGCGATACCTTTGCCAATAAGGGAGAGAATTATTTCCGTGACCTGGAGACCCAGACGATCTTCTCTTTGGAAGATTACACCGACTCCATCTTTGCGGCAGGCGGCGGCTCCATTCTCCGGCAGGAGAACGTGGACTCCCTGCGCAAGCACAGCACTATCGTACTTTTGACCGCAGCCCCCGACACCGTCCTGGTGCGCCTTGACGGAGACATCACGCGCCCCGTTCTGGAAGGGCGCATGACCGTGGAGGAGATCGCCGAGATGATGGAATCCCGCCGTCCCTTCTATGAAGGCGCCGCCGACATCACCATCATTACAGACGAAAAAACGCCGGAGGAAGTCTGTGCAGAGATCCTCCGGGCGCTTTCTTAAATACTTGATCCGTCGTCAGCAGTTGTAGTACTTGGCGAATTCGATCGCGTTGGGGATGGTCGAGATCTCGAGTGCCTCCGCGCGTTTGATCTTCAGCCAGTTATCTATCAGCTCCTTCGGGAAAACACCGCCTGCCGTAAGGTAGGCGTTGTCTTTTTCCAGGGCATCCAACGCCTTTTCGAGAGAAGAAGGCAGGTGCGAAAGTTTCGCCTTTTCCTCGTCCGACAGATGGAAGAGATTGACATCGAAGGGGCCCCATCCCATCTTGTGCGGATCGATCTTGTTCTTGATCCCGTCCAGGCCCGCCATCAGGATCGCGGCAAAGCAGAAGTACGGGTTTGCCGTGCCGTCGGGGCTGCGGAGTTCGAAGCGGCGAAGCTTCGGGTCTTTTACGTAATTCGGAATGCGGATCGCGGCGCTCCGGTTGGACGTCGCGTAGCCGACCGTGACCGGCGCTTCAAATCCCGGCACCAGTCTCTTGTAGGAATTCGTGCTCGGGTTCGTAAAAGCGCAGAGGGAATCGATGTGCTTTAAGATTCCGCCCATGAAGTAATGCGCCTCCTTGCTGAGCTGCGAATAGCCCTTCGCGTCGTAGAAGACGGGCTTGCCGCCCTTGTATAACAGCATGTGTACGTGCATGCTGCTGCCGGCTTCGCCGTACACGGGCTTGGGCATGAAGGTCGCCGTCTTGCCGAATTTGTAGGCCGTGTTGTGGATCACGTATTTGATATTGATGGTCGCGTCCGCCATCTCGGACATCTTGCCGAGATTCGGTTCGATCTCGTACTGGCCGGCGGCGCCGACTTCCGGGTGATGGTAGTGGATCGCGATGCCCATGTCCTCCAGGATGGAGACCATCTCGCTTCTGCACTCGTACGTCACATCCATCGGCAGCGCGATGTGGTAGTTGCCCTGGGCGGGCACGGTGTTGGCGAGGTCGTTCACGCCGCTGTTCCAGTGGGCCTGCTCGGCGTCCACTTCAAAGCCGATGGCGTCATGCTCCACTTCCCATCTCGCGTCGTCGAAGATATAGAATTCAAATTCCGGCAGGATCATCATCGTGTCCGCGACGCCCTGCTTCTTCATGTACTCTTCCGCCGCCCTGACGATGTTGCGCGGGTACTGCGGAAGCGGCCGGTTCTTCGGGTTGTCGATGATCATGGCATTGCCGCTCATCGCGAGCGTCGGCACTTCGCAGAACGGATCGATGTGGGCCGTCTCCGGGTCCGGGATGAATACCATGTCACTCTTTTCCACCACGGCATAGCCGTAGTTGCTGGCATCGAATCCGATGCCGTCTTTCAGGACTTCCGCCGTAAAGCGTTTTGCCGGGATCGTGACGTGACGAAGACCGCCTTTGATGTCCACCATGCGGAAGTCGACCATTTCAATGTGATGCTGTTTGATGAATTTCAAAACATCCTGTGCTGTTTTTGCCATGCTGCCCCCCTTCCTTGTTTTTGGAACACGACACTTTTGCGTCTTTTTTATGAGAAAAGCATACATGAAAAACAGGAGAATACGGTTATCCGTTTCTCCTATAACGCGTTGTTTTCGGGGTGCGGTTATCGGCAATTATTCTAACAGGTTGTCGGCGACGATATTGTTGACCCACATGCCGCGCGACACCATGACGTGGCCCACGAGGCATTTGATGATGCCCATCAGAAGGACGCAGGTAAGGACGCCGGTGATGTGCAGATCCGTGAAGCGGGTCAGGATAAAGGCGGTCGGGACCGAGAAGAGCCACACGAAGCAGGCGTCAAACAGGAAGGTGATCAGTGTTTTTCCGCCGGAGCGGAGCGTAAAGTAGGCCGCGTTCGTGTATGCCTCGATCGGCATGCAGGCGGCATAAATGATGAGGAAGGTCGTCGCGAGCGCGCGGATCTCCGGCTCCGTGTTGTAGATGTGCGGGACGATCGGCGAAACAGCGATCATGAGGCCCGCGACACCGACGGAGGACAGGACGGAAAACATCGTCATGCGGGACGAGGTCATCCTGGCCGTCACCAGGCGGTTTGCGCCCAGCTCCTGACCGCAGAGGACGCCGACCGCGTAGCCCATGGAGAGGAAGACCTCCATGAACACGTTCTGGATCGTGTGCGTGATATTCATGGCGGCGACCACGTTCAGGCCGCGCACGGAAAAGCATTGTAAGAGCATTGCCTGTCCGGCGCTCCAGAGGAACTCATTTCCCAGGAGCGGCAGGATCTTCGCGAGCGTTTTTCCCGCGAGCTTGGACGGCACCAGAAGCGTCCGGTACAGGCCTTCCGCGAAGGGGTAGCGCTGTTTGTTCCTGTGTGTAAAAAACACAACGATGAAGAGCTCGACGAAACGGGACAGCGCCGTTGCCAGGGCCGCGCCCACGACACCGAGCCGCGGGAAGCCGAGGTAGCCGAAGATCAACAGGAGGTTAAAGATAAAATTGACGACCATGGCCGTCATGCCCGCGAGCATGGGAAGCCTGGTCTTGCCCGATTCGCGCAGCGTCCCGGAATACACCTGGCAGAGCCCGAACGGGATGAAGCTGACCATGATGATCCGCAGGTAGTCCTTGGCGTGGCGCATCGTCAGCGCCGCCGCTTCCGGCGTTGTGTCCGCCGCGATGTAGGAACCGATCAGCGTTTCTCCCAGCACCGTAAACAGGATGAACGCCGTTCCCGTAATGATGGCCGCAGTCCACAGCTTCATACGCATGGTGCTGCGGACGCCTTCGAGGTCTCCTTTGCCGAAAAACTGCGTGCCGTAAATGCCGGCACCGGCAAGCGCCCCCCAGATGCACAGGTAAAAGATCAGGACCAGATTGTTCACGATGGAGACCGCGGACATCGGGTAGGTCCCGATGCGGCCGACCATCACGTTGTCCAGCAGGCCAACGACGTTCGTGAGCGTATTCTGCGCGATCATGGGCAGCGTAACAGAAAGGACTTTTATGTAAAAGTCCTTGTCTCCGAACCACGCTTCTTTCCGTGGGATCTTATAGGCGAGCGCTTCTTCCCGCGTCATTTTCATTTCGTTTTCAACGCGCATGAAGAAGAGTCTATCCTATTAAAATGGGAAAGTCAAACCGA
>JAGAHC010000070.1 GCA_017627275.1 Lachnospiraceae bacterium | reverse complement strand
CTCCACTCCGCCCACTATAGCCGGAAGCTCAGCCAGGTCCGCGGGAACCGTCCAGTCAAGGGTTATATTGGAGAAGGGTGCCTGAGTACCCCAACGGCTGGGAGTATTCACGCCATACACAAATGCCTCTATGCACTTCTTGACCTCTCTGTAATTAAGCTTATCCACCTTTACAAAGGGTGCAAGGTATGTATCAAAGGAAGAGAATGCCTGCGCGCCGGCCCACTCGTTCTGCATGATGCCGAGGAAATTGACCATCTGGTTGCAGAGCGTGGAGAGGTGGTTCGCCGGAGAAGAGGTGATCTTGCCGGGGACCCCGCCCAGGCCTTCCTGGATGAGCTGCTTTAAGCTCCAGCCGGCGCAGTAGCCGGTCAGCATGGAAAGGTCATGCAGATGGATGGCCGCGCTCCTGTGAGCATCGGCGATCTCGTCGTCATAGACCTCGGAAAGCCAGTAATTGGCCGTGATCGCGCCGGAATTGGACAGGATCAGTCCGCCGACGGAATAGGTGACCGTGGAGTTTTCCTTGACGCGCCAGTCATTGATCTTCAGGTAGTTGTCGACCAGATCTTTATAATTGAGCAGTGTGGAATTGATATTACGGACTTTTTCACGCTGTCTGCGGTACAGGATATAGGCCTTGGCCACATCCGCATAGCCGGATTCCGACAGCACCTTTTCGACGCTGTCCTGGATCTCTTCGACCGTGATCTTATTATCTTTAATCTTGTCTTCAAAATCAGACGTGACATGCAGTGAAATCAGCTCGATGACACTGGGATGATACTGCTTGTTCAGCGCTTCAAAAGCTTTGGTGATGGCAGCACTGATCTTACTGATGTTAAACTCCGCGGTTTTTCCGTCTCTCTTGACTACCTGATACATAAAAAACACCTCTTTCAAAGAAAAATCCACAGATATGACAGAATCTGTGATCGTTGCGAACATAATCAAAATTAGCACCAAACGACAGGACTGTCAATATGTGGTGTTGCATTTTTCACCAAAAACTATATATAGTGTTTTCGAAAAACAAAGAAAAACAGAAAGAAAAGGCCGTATTTATGCGGTTTCCTCGACGCCGCGAAGTTTTGCCGAAGGAACATATTCCCGTACGACCGCAAGATACTCCCCCATCTCTTCCGCCGTAGGGGAAGAAAGACCTGCAAACGGGACAGAGTCTCTGTCCGTAAACTGCTGTAAAAAGTAGGCTTTAGCCCCTTTGATCAGGGCGCCGATCTCATGGAAATCCTCCGCTTCGTGGAATTCCCTCACCACCGTCGTGCGGAATTCATAAGGAGTACTTCCTTCCATTAATAAATCAACGCTTTCCTTTAACGGCCGAAGGTCCAGAAGGTCCTTCCCCGTCGTCATCGCATATTTGGAAGGCGCGTTCTTGATGTCCATCGCGATATAGTCGACCAGGTGATTCTTCACCGCTTCTTTCAGCACCTGCGGATGCAGGCCGTTGGAATCGAGTTTGACGGCAAATCCTCCCGCCTTCACGCGTTCCATAAAGGGAAGGAGGCCCTTTGTGAGACAAGGCTCTCCGCCCGTGATTGCTACGCCGTCCAAAAGCCCTTTGCGCTTTTTCAGAAACGCAAAGAACTCCTCTTCGTCCATGACCGCCTCCGCCTTCCCGCAGGCAAGTTCAAAATTGTGGCAGTAGGGGCAGCGCAGATCGCAGCCCGAGAGAAAAACGGTGCAGGCCACATGCTCCGGAAAGTCCAGCAGCGTCATTTTCTGTAAGCCGTAAAGATTCATGCGATCCCTCCCAGAATGTGCAGATTCCGAAGCTCCCCGTCCGCGATCTGATCTTCGACGGAATAGGCGTGTTTTTCCAGGTCGCCGCAGTTTGCCTTGGTGAGTCCCTGTCTGATCAGTTCGTCGATCACATCCGCCGCGATGCTTTCGATGACGTCGGCCTTCTCTTCCGCCATTTTCTCTTCGTTGTCGGTCGTGATCAGATACTGCAGGACCTCCGCTTCCAGCGAAAGGACGGGCAGCGCCCGAAGCGCCCGGAAACTCCATTTATAATACGGTTCGTACTGTCTGTTTAACAAAAAGATCACGGAGATCGTGTGTTTTACGAATTCAAAGGCGCTCAGCTGCGCCGCGTCCTTTTCTCCGTGCGCGATGCACCGTCTGTAGTTATACTGCCCCGCCTGCGCCATCAGAAGAAGGTGCCCTGCGAGTTTTTTAAGACGGATATCCTCCGGATAATACGAAAGTCGTTCACGGATGGCGCTCACTTCTCCGTAGAAATCGTCAAACACGGCGCCGTTCACCGCTTCCAGAAGTCCCTGTTCCGGCACGGCAAGCCACTCCTGCAGAGAGAGCTTCCCGTCGGGGCTTCCGGTTTTTTCGGTAAAGAACTCCGGAATCAGAATGACCCCGTGCCGGCTGCCGCCGACCGGGGAGAGCTTGGCTCTCGTAAAGCCCGCATGCTCCGCCGGGAGCTTCGCATAGGCCCGTTCCAGCTGAAACAGCCGCTTCCGGTCAATCTCCTCCCTTTCCGGCACAAAGATGCAGAATCCCGGCTCAAAGTCGTGGTCCCGCGAGATCTCGTCATCAAAGCCCATGCATTCGGAACCGCTCCCGAACAGCCCCGTGCAGAGGAAGGGTTTCAGGTCCTCAAACGAAGAAAGAAGTTCCGGTCCGTAGGCGTCGTAATAACTTCTGGAAAGTTCAATCCCGTTCATAGATCTCCTTTGCCCGTTTCGAAAGTTCCTCCGCCGCCGCAAAATATCCGTAATACGAAAACGAAGGCGCGCATTTTTCGCAGACGAAGGCATAGTATCCTTCTTCCCTGCCGTGCGCATCCTTTAACAGCATGTAAGCTTCATCCAGAAGACCCATGATCTCCTTTTCCGCTCCCTCTGCGCCTGTCTTTTGTTCGAGGGTGTCGGCCAGATTCAGATAAGTGATCGCGACTTCCAGCTCACCGCCGTCCACCTTCCGCATCTCATTGACCGCCTTTTGATAAAAGACTTCTGCTTCTTCGAAGCGCCTAAGCGCCTGCAGGGTGAGCGCCATGTTGTTGTAAAGGCCTCCCAGCATCTCGGGCGATACGGACGGCAGGGTCTCGTAAACGTCCTTTGCCTTTTCAAAAAGAGAAAGCGCCCGCTCGTTTTCCCGGAAGGCGTTGCAGGCCGTCCCCGCGTTGACATAGGTGGTCCCGCCGCTCATCGTTTCTTCCATTTCCAGTTTCTGTAAAAGCGAAAGCGCCTCTTCCACATGAAACAGAGCTTTTTCCCTTTCCCCGTTCTTACGGAAGTGGCCGATGCATTCGTTGTGGAGAAAGAGTTCGCCCCGCTCGTCTTTTCCGAGTTTCGCTTCCTCCATCCAGTACTGCAGGTGCCTTCCGACCGCCTCGTAATCCCGGCGCGACATGTATTCGTCCAGTTTTTCAAGGATCCGTCTCTGCGGGATCGGCTTTACGTCCGCCGCCTTTCCGTACGGTTCCTCACACAGTACGCAGCGCGGTTCCGCGTAGTCTTCCGGCCCGATCGGCCTTTTGTCTGATGCCATGTTTCCTTCCTCTTTTCAGTAAACCCTTTGTTTTTTGAAAAAACTCCCGCAAAGAATCTGCGGGAGTTTCCTTTTCAAACCGGTCCGTCTGCCGTTTCTCGTTTTATTCCGCAGACAGAATGTAATAATAGATCGGCTGTCCGCCGGACTGCATTTCCACATCCAGATGCGGGCACTTCTCAGCGACCTTCTGCCGCAGGGCCTCCGCTTCCTCTTCCGTCACGTCCGCGCCGTAATAGATGCTGATGATCTCCGTCTCTTCGTTTATGGTCTTTACGAGCGCATCCAGTGCCGTATCGTTGTAATTGCTGCCGACGCAGATGATACCGTCATCGCCGATCGCCATCATATCGCCTTCTCTGATCTCCTGTCCGTCCAGGTTGGTGTCGCGGACAGCGTAGGTGACTTCGATGGTCTTGACATGACCGATCTCCTCCAGCATGTTCTCTCTGGAAACATCCGGCGTCACATCCGGCATGTAATTGATGATGGCCGTGATCCCCTGCGGGATCGTCTTGGTCGGAATGACAACGACCTTCTTCGTCGTCATCAGTTCCGCCGCCTGGTTGGCTGCCATGATGATGTTCTTATTGTTCGGCAGGATAAAGACGGTGGACGCATTGACCTTGTCGATGGCCTTTAAGATGTCCTCGGTGCTCGGATTCATCGTCTGACCGCCGGAGATCACGTAATCGACGCCCAGTCCCTTGAAGATCTCCTCGATCC
The DNA here is from genome assembly GCA_017627275.1 of Lachnospiraceae bacterium. Classification (GTDB taxonomy): domain Bacteria; phylum Bacillota; class Clostridia; order Lachnospirales; family Lachnospiraceae; genus CAG-791. The sequence continues at coordinate 2,753 of JAGAHC010000070.1, read as the reverse complement.
CGTCGCCGACCGAGACAGCAATGAAGCCGGTCTCTTTTCTGGGCTGATCCTGGACAGCGTCCGCATCGCCCGCCTCCGGTTTTTCCCCCGGCTCCGAAGCCGCTGCAAAGAAGGACGGCATCTGTGTATTCTTTGCCCGGAGGTTCGTGACCTGCGGATCAATCAGCTGTCCGTAGAGCAGGCCTCTCTGAATGGCAAGGCCCGGATTGTTCGTCTGTACGTCGACGCGGATCATCGTATCCTGTCTCTGCAGGGTATCGATCATGCCGATGGTCTGCAGATATTTCCGGAAATCCTTTTCTTCGTTCTGGGAATAATTCTTTTCAAGCAGCACATAGAAGGCTGTCCGGTATCCGTATTTTAATTCCTCGGGCGTGGGGGCTTCTTTTTCTTCCGCAGCCTCCGCTTCCGTTTCCCGTTCCTCGCCGGAAGCCAGACGAAGGATCGCGTCGTAATCGATCTCCTCGCCGCGGTACGCCTGATACGCGCCCTTTAAGACCTGCATCAGTCCCTGGCCGCCGGAGTCGACGACCCCTGCCTGCTTTAACACCGGCAGCATCTCGGGCGTCTGACGGAGCATCTCGTCCGCAAATTCGATGACGGCGGGGAGGAATTCATCAAAGTCCGTAATGCCTTCATTCGCCAGTTCTCTGGACTTCTCGGCGCCGCCTCTGGCGACCGTCAGAATCGTTCCTTCCTTCGGCTTCATGACCGCCTTATACGCCGTCTCCACGGCCCGGTCGATGGCGTCCGCCATGACGGGAACATCGATCTCATCGACGTCGCGCACCACCTTGCAGAAGCCGCGAAGGAGCTGCGATAAGATAACGCCCGAATTCCCCCTCGCGCCGCGCAGCGATCCCGAGGACATGGCCTTGCAGACGGTCCGCATGTCCGCGTCTTCCGCCGAAGCATTCACTTCCTTCACGGCGGAAAGGATCGTCATGGTCATATTGGTTCCGGTATCACCGTCCGGAACGGGGAACACGTTTAATTCGTTGATCCAGTCTCTATTGGCTTCCAGATTGCCTGCGCCGGCCATAAACATCCGGACAAGCATCGATTTGTCTATTGTCGTACTCAAAAGTCCTTATCCTCCGGGATTTCAGTCGATCTGCCTTACGCCTTCGACAAAAATATTGATCTTTTCGATTTCCAGGCCCGCAAACTTTTCGACCTTGTACTTCACGGATTCGATCAGATTGCTTGCCACGGCAGGTATATTGACTCCATAGGACACCACCACATGGAAGTCAATGGAAAGCTTATGCTCCGGCGTGAGGCTGACCGTGATGCCGCGTGTCATGGACTCCTTGCGCAGAAGTCTGACGATGCCGTCCTTCATATTGACGCCGGCCATGCCGACGATGCCGAAGCACTCTGTCGCCACGCTTCCGGCATACTGCGCAATCACCTCATTGTCGATGGAAATGTTTCCCATGTGTGTGTTCATGGAAGATGATTTCATGGTTACATCCTTTCTTTGATCTATTCGTGCAAATGTCCGCAGGCGGACATACAAAGGTATTATAAAGCGTCCAAAATCTTCTTGCAACTTTCTAAAATATCTGTTAACATACCAATGTTGCTCTATAGAATATGAAGTAGATTTGTACGGGAGGTATCAAAATGGCGAAATGTGAGATCTGCGGCAAAGGCGCGCACTTCGGCAATAACGTCAGCCATTCTCATAGAAGATCCAATCGCATTTGGCATTCCAATGTCAAGAATGTTACGGTCAAGGTGAATGGCCAGAACAGAAAGATGCATGTCTGCACCCGCTGCTTAAAGAGCAGTGCCGTTCAACATGCCTGAATAACGAGTACTGCCGTAGAATAAAAAAAAGCGTCTTATGAAAGCTTGCTTATCATAAGGCGCTTATTTTTATTCTGCGATAGTGGTTCCTCTCAGATCGCAATCGGGATATCCGTCAGCTGCGGCCCCGCCACCTCGTAGTTTTCCAGAGAAACATCGTCTTTTGTAAAAGCATAGAAGTCTTTCACGTCCGGATTCAGATGAAAGATGGGCGCCTTCTGCGGCGTCCTCTGAATCAGTTCCTCGATCAGCGGCACGTGGCGGTCATAGATGTGGCAGTCGGCGATAACGTGCACAAACTCTCCCACCTGCATGTCGGAGACCTGGGCGATCATGTGCACCAACACGGCGTACTGGGCCACATTCCAGGCGTTGGCGGCAAGGACGTCCTGCGAGCGCTGGTTTAAAATGGCATTCAGCGTCAGCTTTTCGTCCCCTTCTTTGTGCGTGACATTGAAGGTCATGCTGTAGGCACAGGGATAAAGGTTCATCTCGTGTAAGTCCTGATGCACGTAGATGTTGGTCATGATCCGTCTGGAAAAGGGATTGTGCTTTAAGTCATACAGCACCCGGTCCACCTGGTCGAACATCCCCTCTTTGTATTTGTGCTTCACGCTCATCTGATAGCCGTAGGCCTTGCCGATCGAACCGTCTTCGTCGGCCCATTCGTCCCAGATGTGGCTCGAAAGGTCGTGAATGTTGTTGGACTTTTTCTGCCAGATCCAGAGGACCTCGTCGGTCGCACTTTTTAAAGCGGTCTTGCGCAGGGTAAGGATCGGAAACTCCTCCGCCAGATTGTAGCGGTTGACGACGCCGAACTTCTTGATGGTGTAGGCAGGCGTCCCGTCCGGCCAGTGCGGCCGCACAAGCTCCTTCTCGGTGCTCGTTCCGTTGGTCAAAATGTCCTTGCACATCCCGATAAAGATTTCATCTGCTCT
>JAGAHC010000069.1 GCA_017627275.1 Lachnospiraceae bacterium | reverse complement strand
AGGTCGCCGGAAGAACCGACCGATCCCTTTTCCGGAATGACCGGATGGACGCCGCGGTTGAGCATCTCGATCATGGTCTTTACGGTCTCCAGACGGATGCCGGAAAAGCCCTTTGCCAGTGCGTTCACGCGGAGCAGGATGATCGCGCGCACCACGTCTGTCGGGAAGGGATCGCCCACGCCGACAGCGTCGGACACGATGAGGTTGTACTGCAGTTTGTCGAGATCCTTATCCGAAATGGCAACATTCGAAAACTTGCCAAAGCCCGTGTTTAATCCGTAAATGACGTTGCCGGCTTTGATCTTGTCCTCCACGATCTTGCGGGAACGCTCGATGTTCTTTTTGCCGATCGCGCTTAATCCTACCTTCTCTCCTTCTCTGGCCACCGAGACCAGTTGTTCGATCGTAAGACTGCTTCCATCTACCAATACCATGGTTTCTTCCTCCTCTTTCAATCTGTCTGACGCATTAATACAAAAATCTGTATTTTAACTATACTGAATCTCTGTCGAAGAACTGTCGCTTTATCCGCCAAGATACGCTTTCTGCACGGTATCATTTTTTCGGAGGTTTTCGGCCGTGTCCGCAAGCACAATGTTGCCCGTCTCCAGAACATATCCGCGATCCGCAATCTTTAAAGCCTTGTTGGCATTCTGCTCCACGACCAGCACAGTAATCCCCTGATCGTTCAGCTCCTTGATGACCTTAAAGCAGGTCGATACCATGATCGGCATGAGCCCCATGGAGACCTCATCGATCAGCAGGAGCTTTGGTGTAAGGATGAGCGCGCGTCCGATGGCCAGCATCTGCTGCTCACCGCCGCTCATCGTTTTCGCGAGCTGTCCTCTTCTTTCCTTCAGTCTCGGAAAGATCTCATACACCCGCTCCACGTTCTTTTGCTTTTCGGCCTCATCCTTCATCGTGTATCCTCCCATGCGAAGATTCTCTTCCACGGAAAGATTGCCGAATACGCGCCGTCCTTCCGGCACGTAGCCGATTCCCATCTGCGCACGCCTGAAAGCCGGAACATGCGTGATGTCCTCACCGTTGTACACGACTTTTCCGGACTGCGGCGTCTTTAATCCCATGATGGTCCTGATCAGCGTCGTCTTTCCCGCGCCGTTTGGCCCGATGACACTGATAAGCTCCCCTTCCTCCACGGTAAGGGAAATGTCATGCAGCACATCCATTTTCCCGAAGGAGACTCTCAGGTTCTCTATCTGCAGCATCAGTCATCCTCCTTTCCGAGGTAAGCTTCAATGACCTGCGGATCATTCCGTACTTCGTCCGGTGTCCCCTCACAGATCTTTCTGCCGTAATTCAGCACCGTGATTCTGTCACAGACCTTCATCGTGAGCGGAAGGTTGTGTTCGATCAGAACAATGGTGCGTTTTTCCTCCTTCAGGGAAAGGATCAGTTCCGTGATCTCGTTAATGGCAAAGTTGGAAAGACCGGCACAAGGCTCGTCCAGCATGATGATCTTCGGATCAGAGACAAGAACACGGGCGATCTCGAGTCTGCGCAGATATCCGAGGCTCACGTCCTTTGCCTTCTTATCGCTGTATTCCGTCAGCTTCACCCGCTCGATTACAGCCTTTGCCCTTTCTACGACCTCCGGGGTATGGCTCTTTTTAAAATACGAGCGCATGCCGTTATACTCCTGTACACCCGCGGCCGCCACCACATTGTCAAAGATCGTCAGATCGTACAGCGGTTTGCTGATCTGGAATGTACGTGCCATCCCTTTCTTCGCGATCGCGTGCGTCGGCATCCCCTGGATCTCTTCCCCCTCCAGGATGACTTTTCCGCCGGTCGGTT
>JAGAHC010000068.1 GCA_017627275.1 Lachnospiraceae bacterium | reverse complement strand
GTTTCCTCAGGGACAGTGGTTCCTTTTTATATATATTTAAGATTTCCTGCATTGACACTAAAAATGGGGAGTGCTACATTTAATGAAGATGTTAGCACTCTCTTTTGTTGAGTGCTAACAGTTCGTAAGAAAGGGGCTTACTCGGGTGGAACTGCAAGAGAGAAAAATGAAAATATTGCAGGCGATCATTCGGAACTACCTGGAGACGGGGGAGCCGGTGGGAAGCCGGACCATCTCCAAGTACACGGATCTGAACCTGAGTTCGGCCACCATCCGCAACGAGATGAGCGACCTGGAGGAGATGGGGCTGATCAAACAGCCGCACACCTCGGCCGGGCGGATCCCGACGGATGCCGGGTACCGCATTTACGTCGACCACATGATGGATGACTCGCGCCGCGAGGTCGAGGAGATGAAAAACCTTCTGGTCGACAAGGAGGAGCGGCTGGAAAACCTGCTGCAGCAGGTGGCAAAGCTCCTGGCGGACGGAACGCAGTATGCGTCCATGATCTCCGCACCGACCGTGCAGGGAAACAAGATCAAATTCATCCAGCTTTCGCAGGTGGATCCGGAAAACATTCTGGCGGTCATCGTGCTTGAGAAAAACCTCGTGCGCAACAGCCTGATTCCGGTCAAGGAAGAGCTCACGCAGGAGGCGCTCCTGATGCTGAACATGCTGCTCAACACCAGTTTAAACGGCGTCCCGGTGGAGCAGATCAACCTGGGGCTCATCGCGGCGATCAAGAAAAAGGCCGGCGTCTACGAGGAACTGGTGGGAGATGTGATCGACGCAGCGGCGGAGGCCATCAAACCGGATGATGATCTGAAGATCTACACCAGCGGCGCGACCAACATTTTCCGCTATCCGGAGCTGGCCGATCACCAGAAGGCAAGAGAGATCCTGCTGGAGATCGAAGAAAAGGGAGCGCTCGGCAGCATCGTGCAGGAGCGGCTTGCCGGCGAAGAGACCGGCATCCAGGTCTACATCGGCACCGAGAGTCAGCAGGAGAGCATGAAGGACTTAAGCGTCGTCACGACGACCTACGATCTCGGCGACGGTATGAAGGGGACGGTCGGCATCATCGGCCCGAAGCGGATGGACTACGACAAGGTCGTAGGGATCTTAAAAGACATCGCCCATAACCTGGACGACTTATATAAAACCTGAAAACAGCATCAGAAAAGAAGGAAACCGTTATGAGCAAAGAAGACAAGCAGAAAAACCTGACCCCGGAAGAAGAAGTAAAAAAAGAGATGCCGGAGCAGGAAGAGAAAGAGGCCGACGCGGAAGAAACGGTAACGGAAGAAGCCGCGGAAGAGACGGCAGCGGAATCCGAAACGGAACCTGACGCAGGATCCGAAGCGGAAGAACCGGAGAAGGCCGAAGAAGACAAGAAAGAGGAAGACAGGAAAGAAGAAGCGCCGGAACAGGAAGAAGCACCGGAAAAAGAAGAAAAGAAAGGCTTCTTCGGGAAAAAGAAGGATAAGGAAAAGGCAGCGCTTCAGGAAAAGATCGCGGAGCTCGAGGACAGGACCAAACGCCAGATGGCGGAGTTTGAAAACTTCAGAAGACGCACGGACAAGGAAAAGAGCCAGATGTTTTCCAACGGCGAGATGAACGTGCTGGAGAAGATGCTTCCCATCATCGACAACTTCGAGCGAGGCTTCGATACGATCACGGAAGAAGATCAGGAAGACGCCTTCGTGGACGGGATGCGGAAGATCTACGCGCAGCTCTTAAAGCAGATGGAGGACCTCGGCGTCACCCCCATCGAAGCGATCGGCAAGGAGTTTGACCCGAACTTCCACAACGCGGTGATGCAGGTCGAGAGCGAGGAATACGAATCGGGCATCGTCGCGCAGGAACTTTTAAAAGGATACATGTACCACGACAGCGTGCTCAGGCACAGCATGGTCGGCGTCGTACAGTAGGACCCCTGACCCGGGGACGATCCCATTTTTATACTGCGAAAGACAGTTCAGATAGAGCATCAGGAAAAACACAAGGATTGCAAAGCACGAATCGTGCAGAAGGAGAATATTATGAGCAAGATTATCGGAATCGACTTAGGAACTACCAACAGCTGCGTAGCAGTCATGGAGGGCGGCAAGCCCACCGTCATTGCCAACGCGGAAGGCGCCAGAACGACACCGTCTGTCGTGGCGTTTACGAAGAACGGCGAACGTCTCGTCGGCGAACCTGCAAAACGTCAGGCCGTCACGAACTCTGACAATACCGTTGCTTCCATTAAGAGAGATATGGGCACGGACAACGGCCGCACCATCGACGGCAAGAAGTACTCCCCGCAGCAGATCTCTGCCATGATCCTGCAGAAGCTGAAAGCGGATGCGGAAAGCTATCTGGGAGAAAAGGTGACGGACGCCGTCATCACGGTACCGGCGTATTTCAATGACGCGCAGCGTCAGGCGACCAAGGACGCCGGCAAGATCGCGGGTCTGGAAGTCAAGCGTATCATCAACGAGCCGACGGCAGCAGCGCTTGCATACGGCCTCGACAACGAGCAGGCACAGAAGATCATGGTCTATGACCTGGGCGGCGGCACCTTCGATGTTTCCATCATTGAGATTGGCGACGGCGTCATCGAAGTGCTTTCCACCAACGGCGATACGAGACTCGGCGGCGACGACTTCGACGAACGCATCATGAAATGGATGATCGAAGAATTCAAGAAGAAAGAAGGCGTTGACCTTTCGAACGATAAGATGGCGATGCAGCGTCTGAAAGAAGCGGCGGAAAAGGCAAAGAAAGAACTTTCCAGCGCAACGACGACAAACATCAACCTGCCCTTCATCACGGCGACCAACGAAGGCCCCAAGCACTTCGACATGGATCTGACCAGAGCGAAGTTTGAAGAGCTGATCCACGACCTGGTGGAAAAGACGGCAACGCCTGTGCAGAACGCAATGCGTGATGCGGGCCTGAACAACAGCGACATCGGCAAGGTCCTCCTTGTCGGCGGATCGACCCGTATCCCCTGCGTGCAGGACAAGGTGCAGCAGCTGACCGGCCATGAGCCGAACAAGACCCTGAACCCTGACGAATGTGTTGCCATCGGCGCAGCCATCCAGGGCGGCAAGCTGGCAGGTGATGCCGGCGCGGGCGATATCCTGCTGTTAGACGTTACCCCGCTTTCCCTGTCCATCGAAACACTGGGCGGCGTGGCAACGAAGCTCATCGAGCGCAACACCACCATCCCGACCAAGAAGAGCCAGATCTTCTCGACGGCGGCGGACAACCAGAGCGCAGTCGACATCAATGTCCTGCAGGGTGAAAGACAGTTTGCCAGAGACAACAAGTCCCTCGGCCAGTTCCGTCTGGACGGCATCCCGCCGGCCATGCGCGGTGTCCCGCAGATCGAGGTGACCTTCGATATTGACGCGAACGGCATCGTGACCGTTTCCGCAAAGGACCTCGGCACCGGCAAGGAACAGCACATCACCATCACCGGCGGTTCCAACATGTCGGATGCGGACATCGATAAGGCCATCAAGGAAGCGCAGGAATTCGAGGCGCAGGACAAGAAGCGCAAAGAGGGGATCGACTCCCGCAATGACGCTGATTCCATGGTCTTCCAGACCGAGAAGGCTCTCGCAGAGGTCGGCGACAAGATCGACGCAAACGCCAAGGCGACCGTCGAAGCGGACATCGCGGAACTCAAGACCGTTCTGGAACGCACGAAGGATCAGTCCGATATCAGCGACGCGGACATCGATGCCTTAAAGAGCGGCAAGGAAAAACTGATGAACGATGCGCAGCAGCTGTTCGCGCAGATGTATAATCAGGCACAGGGCGCACAGGGCGGTCCCGCTCCCGACATGAACATGGGCGGCGGCGCCGGCCAGGCGGACAGCACATCTTCCGATGATGTGGTGGACGGAGAATACAAAGAAGTTTAAAAAAGTAACCGGAGTAAAGAATATTGGCAGAACAAAAGAGAGATTATTATGAGGTGCTCGGGGTAAGCAAGACCGCGTCGGAAGATGAGATCAAGCACGCTTACCGGGTCCTTGCAAAAAAATATCATCCCGACATGCACCCGGGCGATAAGGAGGCGGAGGCCAAGTTTAAAGAGGCCTCCGAAGCCTACGCTGTCTTAAGTGATGCCGATAAGCGCAGACAGTATGACCAGTTCGGGCATGCCGCTTTCGGAGAAGGCGGAGGATTCGGCGCCGGCGGATTTGACTTTAACAGCGCCGATTTCGGAGATATCTTCGGAGACATTTTCGGAGATCTGTTCGGAGGAGCCAGAACCAGAAGGGCTTCTTCGAGCGGTCCGATGAAGGGAGCCAACTTAAGGACCAGCGTCCGCATCACCTTTATGGAAGCGATGCAGGGAACGGAGAAGGAACTCACGCTGAACTTAAAGGATCCGTGCCCGACCTGCAACGGAACGGGCGCCAAGCCCGGGACCTCTCCGCAGATGTGCCCGAAGTGCGGCGGCAAAGGTCAGATCGTTTTTACCCAGCAGTCTTTCTTCGGAACGGTGCGAAACGTGCAGACCTGCCCGGACTGCATGGGCAGCGGCAAGGTCATCAAGGACAAGTGTCCGGACTGCCACGGCGCGGGATACGTCACCAACCGTAAGACCATCAAGGTCTCCATTCCCGCAGGCATTGACAACGGACAAAGCGTCCGCATCCGGGAAAAAGGAGAGCCGGGGATCAACGGCGGCCCGCGCGGCGATCTGCTGGTGGAAGTGCTGGTGGAAAATCATCCGCAGTTCATCCGGCAGGACTATGATATTTATTCAGTCGCCAAGATGTCTTATGCAGTGGCGGCGCTCGGCGGCGGCGTTGTCATCGACACCATCGACGGCAAGGTCATCTACGACGTCAAGGCCGGCACGCAGACGGACACCCGCGTGCGCTTAAAAGGAAAAGGCGTTCCGACGCTGCGGGACAAAAACGTTCGCGGCGATCACTACGTGACGCTGGTGATCGATACACCGACGAAGCTGAGCAAGGAAGCAAAGGAACTTATCAAAAAACTGGATGCCGTAACCGGCAATTCCCTGACGGCCGCCGAGAAGGCACTGAAGAACAAAGAGGCGGAAAAGAACAGGAAAAAGAATTTCTGGGATAAGAAGTGATCGCCCTATGAAGCATCTTTTTGTTGTGAACCGGTTTCACCTGAAAGAAAAAAGCGACCGGATCATCGGGAAACTGGAGCGTGCGGCGAAGGCAGGCGGCATGGAGTACGAGATCGTGCTGCATGATACGTTAGAAGACGCGAATGCCTTTGCAAAAACCATTCAGAATACGGAATCTGTTATCACGGCGATTGGCGGAGACGGCTATGTCAATCGCCTGTTGAATCAAGTGGCGGGAACGAAGAACGTCCTGTCTTTTATCCCCTACGGGACCGGCAACGATTCTTACCGCGCCTGCACAGAGCATCTGCCGGACGGCTTCCACGAGGTCGACATGGTGCGGATCAACGACCGGTATTTTATCAACGCGGCCTGTTTCGGGATCGATGCCGACATCGCCAATGACGAGCGCTTCATACACAACCGGATGATCCCGCGGCCGATGCGGTTCAATGCCGGTGTCCTGTATCACTTCCTGGCATATCGGAGAGGCAGAAAACTGAAAGTACAGTGGGACGAAGAGACCGTGGAGAAGGAGTTCACGACCGTGGTCGCAGCCAACAGCAATTATTACGTCGGCGGTTACCGGATTTCTCCGGAGAGCGACATCCGGGACGGCAGGATGGAAGTGTATCTGGTCGATGCGCTTCCGAAGGTCAACATGGCAAGGACCATCCTTTCCATTAAGAAGGCGGGACACCTGCAGAACCCGGCGCTTCGCCTGATCCGGACAGGGAAGCTGACAATCTCTGCGGACAAACCTTTCGGCGCCAACATCGACGGAGAGGAACTGATCGGCGACCGGTTCGAGCTGGAGATCATTCCGAAGGGGATGCGCCTTTTCTTTGATCACAGGTTCATCGAACAGATCAATCGGGAATCATAAACAAGGAGCGGGAATAAATATGACAGGGATGGAGGCCATTCAAAAGCGGAGATCGATCCGGAAGTTTACGGAAGAAAAAATCAGAGAGGAACACAGGGTTCTTCTCCAAAACGAGATCGCGAGGATTAACGCGGAGTCGGGACTGCATGTGCAGCTGATCACCGACCGGCCGGAAGCATTCAGGAGTTTTCTGGCGCATTACGGCGGCTTTCAGAATGCGGCAAACTACATCGCGCTCGTCGGAAAAGATGAGGACGATCTCGACGAAAAGTGCGGCTACTACGGAGAACAGCTGGTCTTAAAAGCACAGGAAGAGGGCCTGGCGACCTGTTGGGTCGGCGGGACCTTCAACAAGAAGAAGGCATTTTACGAGGCGGCGGCCGGAGAAAAACTCTGCCTCATCATTGCCATCGGGTATCCGGCCGAAGAGGGCAAGGTCCATAAATCCAAAACGCCGGCGCAGGTGATGCGGGCGGAAGGCGAGATTCCCGCCTGGTTTACGGACGGGATCGAAGCGGCGCTTCTTGCACCGACCGCCATCAATCAGCAGAAGTTTCTGTTTACCTTAACGCCCGACGGGAAGGTCGAAGCGACCGCAGGAAACGGTCCTTTCTCAAAGGTGGACCTCGGGATCGTCAAGCTTCATTTCGAGATCGGTTCCGGAAAAACCTCTCTTTTTTAAAAAACTCCCCTTTACAGTAAGAATAAGTTGTGACAAAAATAATAATAGGTCCGGTGCGGAGCAGCAAATCCGTGCCGGACTGAACGCATAATTATTCACAAAAGGAGGGTAAAACGTTGCGCAAGATTAAAATTGAATTTCCAAAAGCAAACATCACTTGTTATGCAACAGTCCTGGAAGACAAATTTCCTGAACTCGCTGACGAGCTCTGGGAAAGAATTGCAGAACCGATGGAGTGCGAGGCGCATAACACATTGTCCACTGGCGACTATGTGCAGTGCCGCCCGATCCCTCCTTTCCATGTCCCGAAGAACATCGGCGACCAGTCCAACCCGCTCGGCGGAAGTGACGTGCCGGCGCTTTGCGACTGTGTGAACGGAGACATCGCCTGGTCCGGATGGTACTTTGCCTGCACGTATGGACACTGCTCCGAACCGCTCCCGAACATGGGCCCCATCATGGCAAGAGTAGATGATGAGTATCTCGAGGACTTCCACAAAGGAGGCCACGACTGCTGGAACCACACCTATCTGTACCATGAACTGGCGACCGTTATCTTTAGCAGAGGGGAGGAGGCATAACATGGCTGTGAATTGGTTAGATCTCAAAAAAGAGATTCATGAGGAACTGACAAAGATCTGGTTTAACGAGCCGAAGGAAGTCACGATGAGCAAGCTCGGCATCTTCCCGAGCGGCGCCGGCACCGACGGCATGTACCTCGGCAACCTGTTTTTCCTGAATGCGGACACGCAGGCGATGGGCTGGTGGACGATTGAGCCGACGATGTACTGCGTCCTCGGAGACGACAAGTTCTCTCTCGACATCTGCAAGCAGCTGTTCATCTATCTGAACGGCCCCATTGCGCACCTCCTGGGCGACGTGCTCGAGCCCAACTGCCCGGCACCGTGGCTCAACATGCCGAAGTTTGCGTACTTCCATGACAAGATCGTAGAGTCCTATGATTCCATCGAAACGAAGGAGGACTTCAAAGACCTGCTCTGGTCCTGGTTCTGCTACGTCAACCGCATCAACAGCTGGTTCTACACTGTGCTTCCGTGGGAGCTCGGCAAGAACCTGCAGCGCAAGGACGTTGAGGATGTGGAAAACCTGGCAGAGCTTCTTGGCTACAAGCTGGAGAAGAAGTAAGGAACCACCCTCCCTGAGGAAAGTGGTCCCGGCGGAATATATAGTTCTGTACAGCGGCGTGCGTGTGCGCCACTACTTAGTCGACGTAAAAAGGGTGTAGAGGATCTCCTCTACACCCTTTTGTCGACTTATGTAGTGCTGCGCACTAAGATCGAGCGAAAGCGTCCGCGAAACGGAACTATATATTCCGCCGGGACCACTTTCCTCAGGGAGGGCGGTTACTACTGCTTTTCGAGGATCTGCTGCACTCCGAAGTGAGCCATCTGGGTGAGGATCTCTGTGATCTCCCGGATATCTCCGTCATACTCTTCCTGCAGATACTTTCGATAAACATACAGGATCCCCGAAATAAAGAAGTCCACGCAGACCTGAAAGGCCGTGAACGAGCCGGCAAATTTCGGGCCGTATACTTCGACCGCCCTCCGCGTCATGCTGTCCCGAAACCGGTGCCATAATTCCTCGTAGGAGCTGCTCCCGGAGATGGCCTTCAAAAGCTGGAGGTCGCTTTCTCTTGTGGAGTCGACCACCTGCAGCACGGCTTGGACGTCGAAGGGCTCCTCAAAAAACCGGTGTTCCTCCAGGACGGAAGCCATCACCTGCAGGCGCTCTTCCAAAAACTCATCCAGGATGCTCTCGACGGAAGGGTAGTGCAGATAAAATGTCTTCCGGTCGATATCGGCCTCCCTGGCAATCTCTGAAATAGAGACCTTCAGCGTCTCTTTCTTCTGAATCAGTTCCATATAGGTTTTCCGGATCGTTTCATGCGTCCGTATATATCGTCTGTCCATACCCAACTTCCTCTTTTTGTTGAATAATCATCAGTTTCCGGGGAAATGACCATTGTGAGGCTATCCGGAAAGCATGATAATACATATTTATAGAATATTCAACAAGTGGGTAATAAATTAGAATCGGAGGAGTCATGAGCACAGGTATCGGCTGGAATCTGGAGAGACAATCAGTGGCATTTGCGGTGGACAGGATCATGCACCACCTGAGAAATAAGGAAAACAAGCGGGACGCATACGTGAAGCTCGCCGGGATCGCGGACACGTTTTCCCTGGCGGAACTGTCGGGAGACACGATGCAGCGTGTAAAAGAAGTGCTGCAGGACGAGGACAACCGCTGGGTCAGGCTGGCAGACAAAATGATCGACGAGACCGATCCGAACGTCCTGAAGATGACGCTGCTGAATCTCGGCTATGAATCGATGCTGAACGGAACAAAAACGATCCGGAAAAACAGGGAGATCTATCACTGCAATATTCCGTGGCTGATCCTGTTTGACCCGACACAGGCCTGCAACATGCACTGCACCGGGTGCTGGTCCGGAACCTACGGGCATAAGAGCGCACTGACATTTGAGGAAATGGACAAGATCGTGATGCAGGGGAAGGCGCTCGGCGCGCACCTGTACATGATGACAGGCGGCGAGCCGCTCGTGAGAAAAAACGATATCCTGAAACTGATGGAAAAGCATCAGGACTGCCAGTTCGCGGCCTATACCAATTCCACGCTGGTCGACCAGGATCTCTGCGACAGGATGAAACAACTGGGGAACCTGATCCTGCTGCTTTCCATCGAAGGAACGCCGGAGACCAATGACTCCCGCAGAGGCGACGGACACGATGAGGCCGTGATGAAGGCGATGGATCTGCTGCACAAGAACGGCCTGATCTTCGGCACCTCGATCTGCTACACGAGTCAGAACATCGAGGCGGTAACATCGGAAGCGTTCCTGCGGATGCTCTCGGACAAAGGCGCCCACTTCGGTTTCTACTTCCACTATATGCCGGTCGGAAAAAACGCCGTACCGGAACTGATGCCCACGCCGGAACAGCGCCGGGAGATCATCCGGAAGATCCGGTGGGTCCGCTCCAGGGAATGCGATATCCCCTTCTTCCCGATGGACTTCCAGAACGACGGCGAGTATGTCGGCGGCTGCATCGCCGGCGGGCGCAATTATTTCCACATCAACGCGAACGGAGACGCGGAGCCGTGTGTCTTCATCCATTTCTCGGACACGAACATCAGGGAAAACAGTATCCTGGAAATGCTGCAGAGTCCGCTCTTCATGGCATATCACGAAGGACAGCCTTTCAATCAGAACCACCTGCGGCCCTGCCCGATGCTGGAGAACCCGGAGAAGCTGCGCGAGATCGTAGCAAAAAGCGGCGCGCACCAGACGAACTTCGAGGCGCCGGAAGAGGTGGACGAACTCTGCGACAAGTGTGAGCCGTACGCCGAAAGCTGGGAACCGGAAGCGGAAGAACTGTGGGAAAAGAAACCGCATAAGAAACCGGCTTACACGAATTACGCAGCGGTAAAATAACTTGCCCCCGATACGCTCGCAGTCTATCATGTAGTCGTAACGGTCATTTTTTTGTTTTTAATAAGGGAGAAATAAAATGACGGAAAGAGACTACATCGGGAATGCGCTGCAGCTTTACGGCGTGGAAGAATACAGACTGCAGGGCGGCAAGGGCGACGGCATGCGCTTTCTGCGGGTCAGAAACGGAAAGGGGATTGATCTGTCTGTCAGCGTCGACCGCTGCGCGGATATTTCGGACCTGTTCTTTGACGGCGTGCGTTTAAACTATATGTCGCCGCGGGGAAACGTCGCGCCGGCCTATTACCATCTCGGAAGAGACGGGATGGGCTTTCTGGACAGCTTCAACTGCGGGCTGATCACGACCTGCGGCTTCGACAACATCGGTGTCCCCAACGAAGATGACGGAGAACTGCACGGCCTGCACGGCGCGCTGCCCAATACGCCGGCCTCGTGCGCTTCCTATGAGGTGACGGAAAAAGCGATCGTGATCCGCGCCATCATTCCGGACGAGAGGATCTTCGGCAGAAAACTCGTCTTACACAGAACGATCACAGTCTCTCTGGAAGAAAATACCCTTACCATAGAAGACACGGTTCAGAACTGCGGTGACCACGATGAACCGATCATGTATCTGTATCACATCAACTACGGATATCCCCTCCTGTCGGAAAAGATGAAACTGGAGATCTCCTCCTGCAAGGTGACGCCGCGCGACGACCATGCCGCCGAAGATCTGGACACCTGGAACCGGATGCTCACGCCGACGCCGCAGTTTCAGGAGCAGTGCTACTACCATGAATTCGATCAGGACGAAGCGGTCGTGACCCTGACGAATGAGGAGATCGGGAAAAAGGTCAGGATGACCTTCCCGACGGATGTCTTCCCTTATATGACACAGTGGAAGATGATGGGCATACGGGATTACGTCCTTGGGTGCGAACCCTGCACCAACACCCTGGAAGGCAGACACGAAGTCGGAAAGGCGGGAGCGCTGCAGTCTCTCAAACCGGGAGAGAAGAAACAGTTTTCCGTGAAGTTCCGGCTGGATAGAATCTAAAGATATGAAGTGGACGGCGTCAGTGCTGGCGCACTGCCGCAGTAAGAAGGAAGGTAATTGCTTCTATAATATTTTTGTTATTTACAGCGAGATAGTAAAAATAATATACTGATTCTGTAGCGAGTTCGCGATGCGCAATGGGGGGATACGCATGGAGAACATTATCGTTTCTATGAACCACATCAGCAAATCATTTCCCGGGGTCAAGGCACTGGATGATGTCAGCTTCGAACTGAGAGAGGGCGAGGTTATGGCACTTCTCGGAGAAAATGGTGCCGGGAAATCTACCCTGATGAAAGTCTTGAGTGGTGTCTATACGAGAGATGAAGGAACGCTGACCATCCGTGGCAAGGAGTATGGTGATCTGACGCCGAAACTGGCCAGGGAAGTGGGTGTTGCCATCATTCACCAGGAACTGAATATGTGCCGGGATCTGACGGTGGCGGAGAATATGTTTCTCGGCCGCGAAGTCATGAACGGCATTTCTTTGAATAACGCGCAGATGGATGCGGAAGCAAAAAAATACATGGACGAATTGGGCGTTGACATCAGCCCCAGACAGATTGTCGGTGACCTTCCGGTATCCAAACAGCAGATGATCGAGATCGCCAAAGCGCTTTCCGTCAACGCGAAAATCCTGATCATGGATGAACCGACGTCGGCGCTTACTTCACGCGAAATCGAAGAACTGTTCCGAATCATTCATAAATTAAAGGCCGACGGACACGGCATCGTTTATATTTCCCACAGACTGGAAGAACTTTCGCATATCGCAGACCGCGTGACCATCATGCGCGACGGTCAGTTTATCGAGTCCGGCAATTTTAAAGACTATACGATGGATGAAATCATTTCACTCATGGTCGGTCGCGAGATTAAGGAGAAATTCCCGCGGATTCCGGCACACCGGGGCGAAAAAGTCTTTGAGGTAAAAGACTTAAACGCCGGACGGATGGTCCGCGATATCAATTTTTCGCTCTACGCGGGAGAGATCGTGGGCTTTGCCGGCCTCATGGGAGCGGGGCGCACGGAAACGACCCGCGCCATTTTCGGCGTTGATAAGAAGACAAGCGGACGGTTTTTCCTGGACGGCAAGGAGATTCGCATCGATAAGCCGTTTGACGCCATTAAAGCCGGCGTTGTTCTGGCACCGGAGGACCGCAAGAAAGACGGCCTCTGCACGAAACTCAGCGTGCGTCACAATCTGGCTCTTCCCAACCTGGACTGGATCTGCGGCGCGGGCGGGATCGTGAGCGCCGCGAAAGAAGAGGAACTCTGCGACAAGGCGGTGGAGAGCCTTTCCATTAAAACCTCCGGACTGGAAGTCGATGCCAATACCCTTTCCGGCGGCAATCAGCAAAAAATCGTGGTCGGGAAATGGCTGGCACGGACTTCCCGCGTAGTCATTTTCGACGAGCCGACAAGAGGCATCGACGTCGGCGCGAAGGTTGAAATCTACCATTTGATGAATCAGTTAAAGGAACAGGGCATCGCCGTCATGTTCGTTTCTTCCGAAATGCCTGAGATCTTAGGATTCTCGGACCGCATCATCGTGATGTGTGACGGAAGAATCACGGGGGAACTGGATGCCAAAAATGCCACACAAAATGAAGTTTTAAAACTGGCGACTGCTTTTGAGAGCAAGCTCGGCGTATAACAGGGGAGAGACTTATGAAAAACGAAAAGAAGAAAAGAGGACTGCTGGAGATTCGCGGACTTCGTGCGGCGCTGACGGCGTTCGCCGGCCTGATCGTGATTTACGTGGCCTTCGGGTTGATCAATACCAAAGTCTTTTCCATGCAGAATATCATGAATCTGCTGAGATCCATGTCCAAGTATCTGCTGATCGGTGTCGGACAAAGCTATGTCATGATCACCGGCAACATCGACCTGTCCATCGGCTCGGTCGTCGGCATGAGTGCCATGCTGACAGCCACGTTGATGACCCTGGGAGTGGCGCCGATTCTGGCGATCGGAGCATCGCTCCTGTGCGGTGTTGTCATCGGAATCGTAAACGGAACGCTCGTCGGCAAGTTTAAGCTGCCGCCTTTCATCGCCACCCTCGGCACGATGTTTGTGGCACGCGGCGTTGCCTATATGGTGAACGGCAACCGCAATACCGATAACATCGGCATCACGCTCGGAAAAGAAACGGCAGACCGTTTCCAGAATATTTTCTATTACGGAAAGACGCTCGGATTGTTTAACCCGTTCTGGATCGCCTTTGTGATCTTCCTGGTGTTCTTCTTCATTCTGTCCAAGACCAGAAGCGGAAGACATATCTACGCCATCGGTTCCAACGCGGACGCGGCAAAGCTTTCCGGTGTGGATGTTACGGCGACCACCATCAAGGC
This sequence comes from Lachnospiraceae bacterium, assembly GCA_017627275.1. Classification (GTDB taxonomy): domain Bacteria; phylum Bacillota; class Clostridia; order Lachnospirales; family Lachnospiraceae; genus CAG-791. The sequence goes on along the minus strand of JAGAHC010000068.1, from coordinate 3,857 downwards.
ATACCTGGTCAGCTCTTTCTGCGCGGTCATCGTCGGTGTTATTCTGGCTGCGCAGGCCGGCATGGGCAATATGGACGCGGGTCTTTCGTATGAGATGTACGGCGTTGCGGCCAGCGTTATCGGTGGCGTTTCACCGCTCGGAGGCTCGGGTCTGCTTCTTGGCACCTTCGCCGGCGCGGCACTGTGGCAGACGCTGGAGAACGGACTGAACCTGATCCATGCGCCTGTCGGAATCCAGCGGCTTGCCATCGGCATCATCGTCGTAATGGCGGTTCTCATGGATATCTTCCTTCGTTCCGGATCTGCCAGAAGCACGAAAAAAAGTGACTAACCTGTGGTACACAGGATAATCAGGAATCATAAAAAAGGAGGAAAAAGCATTATGAAAAAGAAGGTATTAGCAATTCTTTGTTCAGCGGCACTCGCCATTGGACTGCTCGCCGGTTGCGCACAGACAGGCACGGCTCCCGCGGCAGCACCGGAGGCGGCGAGCGAAGAAGCAGCCGGTGGCGATTATAAAATCGCCCTGATTACGATGGACTCCATCGATCAGCACTGGGTCGCTCTGAACGAAGGCGCACAGGAAGCTGCGAAGGAAGCAGGCGTGACCGTGGACTTCATGTCCCCCGACACGAAGGATGACTCCAAGCAGATTGAGTGCGTAAACAACGCGGTCGCAGGCGGCTACGATGCCATCATGGTAGCGGCAAACGGCCCCGATGCCATCTCCGGCGCGCTGAATGAAGCGCTCGAAGCAGGCATCAAAATCGTCTATGTTGACTCCCCTGCAAACGTTGACGTCGAAGCAACCTTTTCGACCAATAACGAAGCAGCCGGTAAGACGGCAGGCGAAGAAATGCTGAAGGCTCTGGAAGAAAAGGGTGTCACAAGCGGTGACATCGGTATCGTGAATGTTAATGCTTCCACGCAGTCGACCGTCGATCGTGAAGCGGGCTTCCGCGCAGCGTTCGAAGGCAGCGACTTCAACATCCTGGAGACCCAGTACTGCGACGGTGATGCCGCGAAGGCACAGAGCATCGCTGAGAACTACATCACGCAGGGCGTCGTCGGTATCTTCGGCGGTAACGAAGGCTCCACGGCCGGCACCGGCAATGCGATCAAAGCAAACGGCAAGGGCGAAGTCATCGGCGTCGGTTTCGATAAGTCCGACACCATTTTAGGTCTCATCGATGACGGCTTCCTTCTTTGCACCATGGCACAGAACCCTGACGTCATGGGCAAGATGGGCGTTGAAGCCTGCATCAAGGCTCTGAACGGCGAAAGCCTTGGCGGTGCCGTAACAGACACCGGCGTTACCGTATTAAAGGCAGAAGGCGGCGCTGAAGCAGCGGCTCCGGCAGCAGCAGGCGGCGACTATAAAATCGCTCTGATCACGATGGACTCCATCGACCAGCACTGGGTCACCCTGAATGAGGGCGCGCAGGAAGCTGCGAAGGAAGCAGGCGTGACCGTGGACTTCATGTCCCCCGACACGAAGGATGACTCCAAACAGATTGAGTGCGTGAACAACGCGGTCGCAGGCGGCTACGATGCCATCATGGTAGCGGCAAACGGCCCCGATGCCATCTCCGGCGCGCTGAACGAAGCGCTCGATGCGGGCATCAAGATTGTCTACGTTGACTCTCCCGCAAACGTTGACGTTGAAGCAACCTTCTCGACCAACAACGAAGCAGCCGGCAAAACGGCAGGCGAAGAAATGCTGAAGGCTCTGGAAGAAAAGGGCGTCACAAGCGGTGACATCGGTATCGTGAATGTTAATGCTTCCACACAGTCGACCGTTGATCGTGAAGCGGGCTTCCGCGCAGCGTTCGAAGGCAGCGACTTCAACATCCTGGAGACCCAGTACTGCGACGGTGATGCCGCAAAGGCACAGAGCATCGCTGAAAACTATATCACACAGGGCGTTGTCGGTATCTTCGGCGGCAACGAAGGCTCCACCACCGGAACCGGCAATGCCATCAAGGCAAACGGTGAAGGCGAAGTCATCGGCGTCGGTTTCGACAAGTCCGACACCATCAAAGGTCTCATCACGGACGGCTATCTGCTTTGCACCATGGCACAGAATCCTGATGTTATGGGCAAGATGGGCGTTGAAGCCTGCATCAAGGCTCTGAACGGCGAAAGCCTCGGCGGCGAAGTCGTCGATACGGGCGTTACGGTCCTGACGGCAGACCTGATTGACTGATTGCCTGGTCATTTGATTGAATGAAGTAAGGCAGAAATACGGGCCACCGGCTTTTGCCGGTGGCCCTTTCAAAAAGGAGAAGAAAATGGGAGCCATCGAAAGAAGATTTAGATTGGATACGGAAGAGAACCTGGCGTTTCGAAAAGAACTCGCGGAGGAACTGCTTGCCTTCGGCCATCAGATTACATCGCCGCACGGCGGAATTTACTGGCTGAAAGAAGATGGGACTCCCTGGAAAGAAAAACCGAGGGAATGCTATACGACCGCGCGCATGGTCCATGTCTACAGCATCGGAAAAATGCTGGGGCATGAAGGGAGCGAAGCCTTGGCAAAAAACGCCTTGGACGGCCTTCTGACAGGGGAGATTAAGGACAAAGAGCACGGCGGCTGGTATGTCGGCGTCGAAGCGGACGGCACACCGCAGGAAGGAAAACTTTGTTACGCGCATGCTTTCGTCATGCTGGCGGCGACTTCCGGAATGCTTGCGGGAATCGACGGCGCGGAGGAATTGCTGACAGAGGCGAAGGCAGTCTATGACCGCTATTTCTGGCAGGAAGAACAGGGGCTGTCCTGCGATGTCTGGGATACGGCATTTACGACATTGGATTCGTACCGCGGCCTCAACGCCAACATGCATTCGGTAGAAGCTTTCCTGGCAGTTGCCGATGTGACGGGAGAGGAAGAATACCGCGTTCGCGCGGGCAGAATCATTGACCGCGTCATCGAATGGGCAAAGAACAACCGCTGGCGCATTCCGGAACACTACTCGGATGCCTGGGTTCCGCAGCTTGACGTGAACCGGGACAAATCGGACGATCCGTTCAAACCTTACGGCGCGACGCCGGGCCACGGGCTGGAGTGGTCGAGACTGATTCTGCAATGGGCATTGTCTTCTTACGGGGACGATGCGGAAAAGACAGCGCCATACATCGAAGCCTCCGAGCATTTATTCGGAAGAGCGGTGGCGGATGCCTGGAATGCGGACGGTGACAGAGGGTTCGTCTATACGACCGACTGGGAAGGAGAACCCGTCGTCCATGACAGGATGCACTGGACGCTGGCGGAAGGAATCGCTGCCGCGGCAACCTTAAAGCACGTGACGGGGAAGGAAATCTACGACGCCTGCTATGCGCAGTTTATGCGCTATATGGAAGAACAGGTACGCGACCATAAGTACGGTTCGTGGTATCATCAGATGGATCGAAACAACAAGGTTACGGGATCCGTCTGGCCCGGGAAACTCGATTTGTATCATGCGTTGCAGGCCGTACTGATTCCCGGTTATGTGCCGCATCTTTCGATCGCGAAGGCGGTGCAGGAGGAAGGTTAAAACAATCCGTTGCCGGAATAGGTAATATAATAGAAAGAGGAAAAACGATTGAAGTGGATTAGATTTCGGGTACGAACCACCGTAGAGGCGGAAGATATTCTGGTCAGCGCCATGCAGGACATCGGGCTCTTTGGCGCGCAGATCGAAAACCATGTGCCGCTGTCGGCGCTGGAGAAGGAGCAGATGTTCGTGGACATCCTGCCGGACGCGCAGGAGGATGACGGGAGCTCCAACGTGAGTTTTTATGCCGAGGAGATCGAGCCGGGTCTCGTGCGGATCGAAAGCGTGGACATAGACAGCGGAGAAAAGGGGTTCGAAGAC
>JAGAHC010000067.1 GCA_017627275.1 Lachnospiraceae bacterium | reverse complement strand
TTCCCCCACGTCGGCAGCCTTTAACTTCTCTTCGGAAAAATCCTCCGCATCGGCCAGAAACCGTCTGCACATTTCCTCATAGGCCGGCTGCGCCTGCTTCTGCTCCCTGGTGATCGCCCGCAGGAGCCGCTCCCCGTCTTCCACTTCCACATAGAGCGGAACCACCTTTTCCTTTCCGAAAAAGGCCTGCAGTCCTCCCAGCGCTTCCAGCGTATTGATAATAAGATAATCGCGGGTGTTCAGATCGATCTGTCCGTCGTCGGCCGTAAAGTAATACCAGGGGCCAAAGTAGGTGTCATACTTCCGGTACTCGATGACTTCGCCCCTCTTTCTCATCTCCTCAAAGGTCTCCTGCGACACGAAGTGATACTCTCTGCCGTCTTCCTCTTTTTCGCGGATGGGCCTTGTCGTGTAGGTAACAATCTTGTTTAAATGAAGCGTCTCGTCCTGCATCAGCGCCTTATAGATCTTGTCCTTGCCGGACGCGCTTTTCCCCATAATGCAAAAGATCCTGCTCATGCGAATTCCTCCGGATGCACGTGGAAATGGTGGATCATCTCCGAAGTCAGGCTGATGCCGTTCGGGTCGGAAGTGATGTCTTCCCGTTTGATCCACTTCGCGCTCGAGAGTTCTCTCTCGTCCATGTGAATGTCTCTGCTTCCCTTGACCTTGCAGAAGAATCCCATCAGCAGGTCCAGTTCAAAGCCCCAGGGCTGGGACTTGTAATAGCGGATGTCCTCCACTTCGAGTCCCACCTCTTCCATGACTTCTCGTTTTACGGTCTCTTCCGCCGTTTCCCCGATCTCGCAGAAGCCGGCAATGAGCGCGTTGCCCTTTGTCTCCCGTCCCGCATAGCGCGTCATGACGATGCTGTCTCCGTCGGTCAGTCCGATGATGACCGCCGGGTTGATGCGCGGATAAACGATGTTGCCGCAGGACGGACAGCACGCCGCACGCTCGGTTTCCGAGTGCTTCATCCTGCCCCCGCACCTGCCGCAGAAGGTATTGTCCCGGTACCAGGCATAGAGGTGGTAGGCCGTGATGGCGGCAAAGCACACATCCTGCGGATATCCCGTGCGAAGCGTGAAGAGCTTTTCAAACGAAAACCCGGCCAGCGCCTCCTCGGTTTCGGGCGCATAGCCGTTCGTATCGCCCCGGTAGAGGTAGTAGCGGGTATCGTCGATGCAGAACAGATAGCGGAGAAGCTCGCCGGAAGGAGCTTTCTCTTCTCTTTCCCTGGTAAGCCACGGGCGAAAGTCCTCTACGGACGGGAACACCATCTTCCCGTCTTCTTCCTGTCTGCACAAAAGGAAACGTCCCTGAAAGGCAAAAATGACGTCTGTCTCTGCAGGCGGTTCCGTGATATTTGCGAATTCGTTATGGAATACCTTCGGTGTAATCTCCTGAATCATCCGGTCTTCTCCTTCAGCGCCTTTTTCTCAGCGAAAGGCTCCTTTCATAATACCATTTTTCAGTATATAATTGTTTGAAACCATGCACTTACCCTGAAACGAGGTTAGAATAAATGCCTAAGAAAAAAATCGTTTTGACCGGCGGCGGTACGGCCGGCCACGTGACGCCGAATCTGGCGCTTGTTCCCTATCTGCAAAAAGAAGGCTATGACCTGCATTATGTGGGATCCGTCGACGGTCTGGAAAAAAAACTGATTGAAGACTACGGACTCCCGTACTTCGGCATTGAGACCGGGAAACTGCGCCGG
>JAGAHC010000066.1 GCA_017627275.1 Lachnospiraceae bacterium | reverse complement strand
TTCCCCCACGTCGGCAGCCTTTAACTTCTCTTCGGAAAAATCCTCCGCATCGGCCAGAAACCGTCTGCACATTTCCTCATAGGCCGGCTGCGCCTGCTTCTGCTCCCTGGTGATCGCCCGCAGGAGCCGCTCCCCGTCTTCGACTTCCACATAGAGCGGGACCACCTTTTCCTTTCCGAAAAAGGCCTGCAGTCCGCCCAGCGCTTCCAGCGTATTGATGATGAGATAGTCCTGGGTGTCCAGGTCGATCTGTCCGTCATCGGCCGTAAAGTAATACCAGGGGCCAAAGTACGTGTCGTACTTCCGGAACTCGATGACTTCGCCCCTGTGCTTCATCTCTTCAAAGGTCTCCTGCGAGACGAAATGATATTCTCTGCCGTCTTCCTCTTTTTCGCGGATGGGTCTTGTCGTGTAGGTAACGATCTTGTTTAAGCGCAGCGTTTCATCCTGCATCAGCGCCTTATAGATCTTGTCCTTGCCGGATGCGCTTTTTCCCATAATGCAAAAGATCCTGCTCATGCGAATTCCTCCGGGTGTACGTGGAAATGGTGGATCATCTCCGAAGTCAGGCTGATGCCGTTCGGGTCGGAAGCGATGTCTTCCCGTTTGATCCACTGCGCGCTCGAGAGTTCTCTCTCGTCCATATGAATATCTCTGCTCCCCTTGACCTTGCAGAAGAAGCCCATCAGCAGGTCCAGTTCAAAGCCCCAGGGCTGGGACTTGTAGTAGCGGATGTCTTCCACCTCGAGTCCCACCTCTTCCATGACTTCTCTTCTTACGGTCTCTTCCGCCGTTTCCCCGATCTCGCAGAAGCCGGCAATGAGCGCGTTGCCCTTTGTCTCCCGTCCCGCATAGCGCGTCATGACGATGCGGTCGCCGTCGGTCAGTCCGATGATGACCGCCGGATTGATGCGCGGATAAACGATGTTGCCGCAGGACGGACAGCAGACGGCACGCTCGCTTTCCGAATGCTTCATCCTGCCTCCGCATCTGCCGCAGAAGGTATTGTCCCTGTACCAGACATAAAGATGATAGGCCGTGATGGCCGCAAAACACATATCCTGCGGGTAACCCGTACGAAGCGTAAAGAGTTTTTCAAACGAAAACCCGGCCAGCGCCTCCTCGGTTTCGGGCGCATAGCCGTTCGTATCGCCCCGGTAGAGGTAGTAGCGGGTATCGTCAATGCAGAACAGATAGCGGAGAAGCTCGCCGGAAGGGGCGCTTTCTTCTCTTTCCCTGGTAAGCCACGGGCGAAAGTCCTCCACGGACGGGAACACCATCCTTCCGTCTTCTTCCTGTCTGCACAGAAGGAAGCGTCCCTGAAACGCGAAAATGACGTCTGTCTCCGCAGGCGGTTCCGTGACATTGGCAAATTCGTTATGAAATAACTTCGGTGTAATCTCCTGAATCATCCGGTTTTCTCCTTCAGCGCCTTTTCCCCCAGCGAAAGGCTCCTTTCATAATACCATTTTTCAGTATATAATTGTTTGAAACCATGCACTTACCCTGAAACGAGGTTAGAATAAATGCCTAAGAAAAAGATCGTTTTGACCGGCGGCGGTACGGCCGGCCACGTGACGCCGAATCTGGCGCTTGTTCCCTATCTGCAAAAAGAAGGCTATGACCTGCACTACGTGGGATCCGTCGACGGCCTGGAAAAAAAGCTGATCGAGGACTACGGGCTCCCGTACTTCGGCATCGAGACCGGGAAACTGCGCCGGTACTTCGATCCCAAGAACTTCACCGACCCGTTCCGCGTCATCCGCGGCTACAGGCAGTCGGTGGCCTTCTTAAAGGAATATCAGCCGGACATCATCTTTTCCAAAGGCGGCTACGTTTCCGTCCCCGTGACCAGGGCTGCAGGGAAACTGCACATCCCGACCATCATCCACGAATCCGACATGACGCCGGGCCTTGCCAATAAGCTCTGCTTCGGCGTGGCCAACAGGATCTGCTGCAACTTCCCGGAGACCATGAACATGCTGCCTCCTTCCAAGGCCGTTCTGACCGGCACTCCCATCCGGGAGGAGCTTTTCCGGGGCGACCGCGAACAGGGGCTCGCGCTCTGCGGTTTTTCCGGAGACAAGAAGGTCCTGCTCATCATGGGCGGCTCTCAGGGCGCCGCTTCCGTCAACAAGGCGGTCCTGGATAATCTGCCGAAACTCCTGGAACATTTTCAGATCATTCATATCTGCGGCCAGGGCAAGATGGACAATCTCCGTCTGACTATGGACGACTATAAACAGTTTGAATTCGTGACCGACGACCTCGCTCATCTCCTCGCGGCAGCAGATGTCGTCGTCTCCCGTGCGGGCGCCAACGCCATCTGCGAACTGGTTGCCTTAAAGAAGCCCAACATCCTTGTGCCGCTCCCGAAAGAACAGAGCCGGGGCGACCAGATCCTGAATGCGGCTTCCTTTGAAAAGCAGGGATTCAGCAAAATGATTGCGGACGATATGCTGGCGGATGTGATCGTGGAGGAAGCGTTGAAGGTCTGCGAAGAGTCCGACAAGTACATCGCGGCGATGGAGAAAAGCTCTCAGATCAACGCCATCCCGATGATCCTCGACATGATCCGTACCTTGTCCGAGAAAAAATAATCTTCAGTCAAGCGCGCGCACCGCGCTTCGAAGCGGCAATACCGCCGCCGGGTGGACGGAGATCTCGTCCACTCCCATTTTCAGGAAATCTTCCGTAAAGGAAATATCCGCACCGATCTCTCCGCAGATGGAGACGGTGCAATGGTTCCGATGACCGGCATCCACCGTCATCTGCATCAGTCTGCGCAGCGCGGGATGCGCTTCGTTCGTGAACGCGTCCAGCCTGCTGTTGTCTCTGTCGACCGCGCAGGTGTATTGCAGCAGATCGTTGGTGCCGATGGAGAGATAGGACACCTCTTTTGCCAGTTCCTCCGCGCAAAGCGCGGCGGCCGGTGTCTCGACCATGATCCCGAGTGCCGGCATTTTGTACTTCTTCTTTTCCTTCTTCAGTTCTCTTTCACAGGCCCGCAGGATCTTCTTGCAGGTCTTGACTTCGGATAAGGAGGTGATCATCGGAAACAGGAGAATCGCGTTTCCGTGCGCCGCAGCGCGAAGGATCGCGCGCAGCTGCGTCTTAAAGAGGCCGGGCCTTGTCAGGCAGAACCGGATCGCACGCAGCCCCAGCACCGGATTCCGCTCCGGTTCCATGTCCATATAAGAAGGCGTCTTGTCCGCCCCGATGTCCATGGTGCGGATCACGACCGGTTTCCCCCGCATCGCCTGCAGCACCGCCTTGTAGGCACGGTACTGCTCTTCTTCGTCCGGGTAGGTATCCCGGTTCAGAAACAGAAACTCCGTCCGCAAAAGTCCGATACCCTCGGCGCCGTTTTGCAGCGCCGTCGCCGCCTCCCGCGGCGTCTCGATGTTGGCAAGGATCCGGATCTTACGTCCGCTTTTTGTCTCGCTGGGAAGGTCTTTCAGTCCGCTTAAGAGCGCTTCCTTTCTGCGCGCGCTGATCTTCCTGCCGCGCATCTCCTTCCGGATCTGCGCGTCCGGCTCGATATACACGCAATCCTGCGCGGTATCCAGGATCGCTGTCTTTCCGTCCCAGCTTCTGCTGACCGCTTCGCAGCGAATCATCGTCGGAAGGTTCATGCTGCGTAAGAGAATGGCGGCATGCGAAGTGCCGGAGCCGTTCTTCAGAATGATCCCCTGTACGTTTTCTCCGGAAAGCCTTAAGACTTCAGACGGCGTCAGGTCTTCTGCCGCCAGGATCACCGGTCCCTTGTCCCGCAGCGGCTTTTCCTTTTCGTGTGCTCCGTTTCTGTCCCCCTCTTCTTCCTGCAGAAAATCCAGGAGAAGGTTGGCAACGTCCTTGACGTCGGCCGCTCTCTCGGACAGCATCCGGTCTTCGGAAAGAGCCATCTCTTTTTCGAGGTTTCGAAACGCGGCAAGCGTGGCATTGATCGCGTTGACTTTTTTTCTCGCGATCTGCCGGTGCACGCTTTTGATCAGCGTTTCGTCATGGAGAATGGCGATATGAGAGGCAAAGATCTCGGCGACGCTCTGCCCCGCTTTGGCAAGGGCTTCTTCATACAGCGTATTCTGCTGCAGGATGACTTTTTTGCGCGCCGTTTCAAAACGCGCGGCCTCCGCTTCATACCCTTCGGCCGGCCGCGCGCTCTTTCGGAATTGTTTTTCAGTGATGAAACAGATCCGCCCTTCGGCGATCCTTCCGGCAACGGAAATATGCTTACCGTATGCCACTTTCATGTTGACACCTCAGTCTCAGACTTTGTGGTCCGATCCCAGGACTTCGACGATCTTGTGCGCCACGATGGCTTTGACATTGGCGCGGCCGTCGGCCAGGTACTGTCTGGGATCGAAGTGATCCGGATGCTCCACGAAATGCTTTCTGATTCCGGCCGTCATGCCAAGGCGCAGGTCGGAGTCGATGTTGATCTTGCAGACGGCGCCTCTGGCCGCTTCACGAAGCTGATCTTCCGGAACACCGATGGCGTCTTTCAGAGCGCCGCCGTGCTCGTTGATGATCTTTACATATTCCTGCGGCACGGAGGAAGAACCGTGCAGAACGATCGGGAAACCGGGAAGGCGTCTTGCGACTTCTTCCAGAATGTCCAGACGAAGCTTCGGATCGGTGCCGGGTTTAAACTTGTAAGCGCCGTGGCTCGTGCCGATGGCGATCGCCAGAGAATCCACACCGGTGCGCTTTACAAATTCTTCCACCTGATCGGGATCGGTGTACATTGCCTTGTCCGCTTCCACGCTGACAGCATCCTCGATGCCGGCCAGGGTTCCGAGTTCCGCTTCCACGACGACGCCGTGCGCGTGCGCGTACTCCGCGACTCTCTTGGACTCGGCGATGTTTTCTTCAAAGTCATGGCCGGAATAGTCGATCATAACAGAAGTGAATCCGCCGTCGATGCAGTCCTTGCAGGTGTCAAAATCCGCGCCGTGATCCAGGTGCAGCACGATCGGAATATCGGTGGTCTCCACAGCAGCTTCAACCAGATGCTTTAAATACTCCGGCTTTGCGTATTTTCTTGCGCCTGCAGATGCCTGCAGGATCAGCGGGCTTCTGAGTTCATCCGCCGCCTCGACGATCCCCTGTACGATTTCCATGTTGTTGACGTTGAAGGCGCCGATAGCATAACCGCCGTTGTACGCTTTCTCAAACATCTCTGTCGAAGTTACCAAACTCATCTCTTTGTTCCTCCTTTATAAAAATGCAATAACGTGTGTTTACGAATTGAAAGCACTTTATTGTAGCGCAAAATGCGCACAAAAAAAACCCCGGACAGCAGAAGACAGACTTGGGGGAGTCTGTCTTTCTGTTTAGAAGGTATTCTTCTATAAAATGGGGTATAGCAAAAAACCAAAAAATAAATTGGGGGTTTATAGCAACTATCTTACCATGAGATTCCTCTGCGGTAAACCATTATTTTAAACAAAATACACAATGGTCAGGTACTTTTATTGTGTATCCTGTTCAAACAAAGCCTCGAATTCCTCTCTGGTCAGCTTTTCCTTTTCCAGAAGCAGGGCCGCGGCGCGGTGGAGCACTTCGATATTCTCCTCCACGATGGCCTTGGCTTTCTGATAGCAGTCATCGATGATGGCCTTTACTTCACGGTCGATCTCGCCGTTTATATATTCACTGTTCTTGCTCTCGTGTCCGAGATCGTAGCCTAAGAACACGTCCTCGCCTTCCTGCTCGTAATTGATCGTGCCGATCTGCGCACTCATCCCGTACCGGGTCACCATGCGTCTGGCAAGAGAGGTCGCCTGTTTGATGTCCTGGGAAGCACCTGTCGTGATATCATCGAGCACCAGCTCTTCGGCAATGCGTCCGCCGAGGCTCACCATGATCTCCTGCAGCATCCTTCCGCGCGTCAGGAACATCTCATCCTTTTCCGGAAGCGGCATGGTGTAGCCTGCTGCCCCCATTCCGGTCGGAATGATGGAGATCGTATAGACCGGTCCGACATCCGGCAGTTTATGGAAGAGGATGGCATGCCCCGTTTCGTGGTAAGCCGTGATCCTCTTTTCTTTTTCGGAGATGATGCGGCTTTTCTTTTCGGTCCCGATGCCCACCTTGATCAGGGAGGACTTGATGTCTTCCTGATTGATGACTTCCCTGTTCTCGCCGGCCGCGCGAATAGCTGCTTCGTTCATCAGGTTCTCCAGGTCGGCGCCGGAGAAGCCGGCGGAAGTCTGCGCGATGTCTCCCAGATTGACGTCATCCGAAAGCGGCTTGTTGCGGGCGTGGACCTTTAAGATCGCCTCGCGTTCATTCACATCCGGAGGAGCGACCGAGATCTTGCGGTCAAAACGTCCCGGACGCATGATGGCAGGATCCAGGATGTCCACGCGGTTGGTTGCCGCCATGACGATGATGCCTTCGTTGTGTCCGAATCCGTCCATCTCGACGAGCAGCTGGTTCAGCGTCTGTTCTCTTTCGTCATGGCCGCCGCCGAGTCCGGTGCCTCTGCGTCTTGCGACCGCGTCGATCTCATCGATAAAAACGATGCAGGGCGCGTTTTTCTTTGCGTCCTCAAACATGTCTCTTACACGCGATGCGCCGACACCGACGAACATCTCCACAAAGTCCGATCCGGAAATGGAGAAGAACGGCACGCCCGCCTCTCCCGCAACGGCTCTGGCAAGCAGCGTCTTTCCGGTACCGGGGCCGCCCTCTAACAGCACGCCCTTCGGAATGCGGGCACCTACCTTCGTATATTTGGCAGGGTCTTTCATGAAATCGATGATCTCCTGCAGTTCCTCTTTTTCTTCCACGAGTCCTGCCACGTCATCCAGGACGACCTTGTCTTCCTCTCCGGACATCCTGGCGCGGCTCTTTCCGAAATTCATCATCCGCGCATTGGCGCCGCCGCCCATTCCCTGTGCGTTCGTCATAAAGAAGAAGAACAGCATGAGGGCGCCGACGATCAGGATCGGAAGGATGCTGGTTAAGAAAAAGCTTTCCGTCCGGACCCGGTTGACGATCGTCTCTATGCCATGGTCTCTGGCATAGTTTTCCACAACGGTAATATCCGTCGCATAGAGCGTCTGTACGCTTTCATCCTGAAAGACAACATAGGCGTCGCCGGTCGGCGTTTCCTTGTTCGGCTGGATCTCCACAGATACGACCTTGCCGCTTTCTATGTCCTCCTGAAACTCCTTGTACGTGTAGGGTGCTTGTTGTGTGTTTCCTCCTCCGCGGATGATGGAGGTAAATCCCATGATGAACAACAGAATGATCAACCACAAAAACAGGAAATTGGGTCTTTGTCCTCTCGTGTTCAACCTTCTTCCTTTCCTTCCTCAAAAACGACCGTGCCGATGTAGGGCAGGTTTCTGTATCTCTGATCATAGTCCAGGCCGTAGCCGACCACGAACTCATTGGGTACTGCAAATCCCACGTAATCGGGCGTCAGTTCCGTCACGCGCCGCTCCGGTTTGTCCAGGAGGGATGCGACCTTGATGCTGTTTGCGCCCTTTTCCTTCAGTACTTCCTTTAAAGAAGAAAGTGTTCTGCCGGTGTCGACGATGTCTTCACAGAGAATGACGTTTTTGCCTTCGATGGAAACCGTCACATCCTTGTCGATCTTCACCACTCCGCTCGACACGGTGCCCGAGCCGTAGCTGGAAGCGTGCATAAAGTCGATGGTCACCGGCACCGAAATGCGTTTGGCCAGTTCGCAGGTGAAGAAGCTGGCGCCTTTTAAAATGCCGATCAGGCAGACTTCCTTTCCCTCATAGTCTTTGGAGATCTGGGCGCCCATTTCCCGGATGCGCTTGTCGATTTCTGCTTCGCTGATCATTTCCTGAATCGTATAGTTCATGCTGTCTCCTTATCTGTATCGTTGATTTGTCCGATCTGTATTCTGTCGTGAATTTTCATTATAGCACAATAGCGCCTCTCTTACGGGTTTCGCCGGAAATACAGCCGGCCGTACTCCCGGACGGCTTTCAGGCCGTACGGCAGCGCGATCTCTCCGCGCTTTGCCCCGGTAAGGAGGCGGTATACGTCCTCGATATGCACCCTGCCGATGTCCTTTGCCGCACCGGATGCCGCAGCGATCGCAAGGAGCAGTACGCGCTTTGCCAGGACGGGCGGCGCTTCCGTGAGCGCCCGGATCCGGAGCGCATCTTCCTCTCCGCTTCCGTCTGTCCACGGCATTTTTGCGCTTTCGTACAGTTTCATGGCCTCTGTCTGCAGATAGGCGTCCGCTTCGGCGATGTCTTCCGCGGCCTCCGCGATGTGTGCGGCTGCCTGCGCGTTGACTTCCTGCTGCAGCAGCGGAAGGATGTGGTGACGGATCCGGTTGCGGGTATACGCATCCTGCGCGTTGGTCTCATCCTCTCTGCAGGTCAGTTCGTTTTCCGCAAGCAGGAGTTCGATCTCTTCCCTGGAGAGGTCTAAGAGCGGGCGGATGATCCTCCCGGCTTTTGGCGCCATGCCGGAGAGCCCCTTTAAGGAAGAGCCTCTTGCCAGCTGGAAGAGCACGGTCTCCGCCTGGTCGTCCCGGTGATGCGCAAGCGCGATCTTCTCGTTCCCGGCGTTTGCTTCTTCCGCCAGTACCCCGTGCCGGAGGATCCTCGCGGCTTCCTCCGTTCCCAGTCCTTTTTCCTTTGCGTAAGCAGACACCTCTACCCGTCTGCTGACACAGGGAATGCCCCATGCCTCGCACATGGCTTCCACAAATGCCTGGTCCTCATCCGCGGACGGGCGCAGGCCGTGGTGCACGTGGACGACGCGCAGGGACAGCGGCATTTTTTTTGCCCACTCCTTCATCAAAAACAAAAGCGCGGTGGAGTCCGCGCCTCCGGAGACCCCCAGAAGCACACAGTCGCCTGCCTTCAGCAGGTCGTGCGCAGCAATATATTCCTCCAGGCGCCGCAGGATGAGGAGATAGGCGTTAGAATGCTTTTTCATGACTGTTCCCATTATAGCACCCTTCGCTTTGCAAAAAGAAAGGGGCCGCCGCACACGCGACAGCCTCTGCAATCATAAAAGACGCTTTTTTAGGAATATAATATTTATTTTGTGATTATTTGGGCGCTAGTTGCCGCTCTGGTTTTCAAAGACGATCTCGCCTTCCTTTACCATGCCCAGCTTCTCTCTGGCCACCTTTTCCTTGAACTGGTCGGTCTGTACCTGCTTCTCCAGTTCCTCCAGTTCCTGCGCCCGCTGCTGCTCCTTTTCGATCTGCGCCTCCAGCTCCTGCTTTACCTTTTCCTTCTCCTCCAGCTGTGCCGTCAGCCGCACACTGATGACGGAAATCGCCACCAAAAGGATCCCCACCACCGTGACAGCCAGAAACATACTGAAACGGTTCTGCGGGTTCTTGCGTCCCTTCTTATTTACTTTTCGTTTTTTTGAATAGTTCTTCCGGAACATGGTTTTATCTTACGTGGTTTTTTGTGAGGGTGCAAGAGGAAGCACTCTTCCTGAGGAACCACTCTCCCTGAGAAAACTGGTCCCTGTGCTGCGGGACCAGTTTTCTCAGGGAGAGTGGTTCCTCATAGGTACCGGAACAGGTCCGCCGCGGCGTCCTTTTTGACCGTCTCCTCTACCGCGAGGACCTCCACCGTCGTTTCTCTGTCCCCGAAGGCGATCGTGATCTTGTCGCCCACCTTCACATCATAGGAGGCGCGGGCCGTCCTGCCGTTCACCGAGATACGCCCGGCATCACAGGCCTCGTTGGCAATCGTGCGTCTCTTGATCAGACGCGATACTTTTAAATACTTATCTAAACGCATTCTCTCCTCCGGGATGGTGTCCAAGGAACCATTGTTCCTTGGACCATTGTCCCTGGGAAAGTGGTTCCTTCAAGATAAAAGGGACAGGAGTGCTCCTGTCCCTTCGTCATTCATCGGGTTGTGTCAATTATTTGTTGACAGCATCCTTTAATGCCTTGCCGGCTTTGAACTTAGGAGCCTTGGAAGCTTTGATCTTCATGACAGCGCCTGTCTGAGGGTTGCGGCCTTCTCTTGCTGCTCTCTTGGAAACTTCGAAGGTGCCGAAGCCAACGAGCTGAACCTTGCCGCCCTTCTTCAGGGTCTTGGTGACGGAATCTGTGAAAGCCTTCAGAGCCTTCTCTGCGTCTTTCTTGGAGATGCCTGCGCTTTTTGCGATTTCAGCAATCAGTTCTGTCTTGTTCATTGAAAAATCCTCCTATACAATCTTCATTTTTGCTAGCATTTATCGGGGTTTTCCCGTTGCCAAAGTAATTTTATAGCCATTTTCCGCGCTTTGTCAAGCATCTGACCGCAAAATATAGCGTTTTTTCAAGGGTTTTTCACCATTTTTAGTGGTTTTTGTCCGATTTTACGTATGTTGCGAGCAGGTAGTCCCTGGTATTGTGCGCCGGATAGGCCACCACATCTTGTAGCATGCGGCGCAGGATCCTGCCGATCTCCTCTCCGGGCGCTACTCCGCGGTCGATCAGGTCCTTCCCGCCGACCGCCAGGTCCTTGAGCTGCAGGGGGTCGTTCGCCTCCAGGATCTCCTCGTACATCTTCCGGTTGTTCTCCTTCCGGTTGATGCGCTCCTCGATCCAGTCTTCGTGATGCGCCAGCGCGTCCGCCTCCTTGACCGCGAGAAGATCCGGGATGATCTCCCTGCTCTCCCAGGTCTCTCCGCAGATCCGTACGATACTTTTCCGGAGCTTCTCTTTGGTGTCGCCCAGAATGTCATCGTGATGCCGCACGAGAAGCGCGACCTTCTTCCGGGTCTCGTTGTCGTACTTCAGTCTGCGGAACACGTTCTCCACCAGCTTCGCGCTATGTTCCGCATGCCCGTAGAAATGATCCCGCCCGTTGTCATCGACGGTGTGGCACAGCGGCTTTCCGATGTCATGGAAAAGCATGGCAAGGCGGAGCACCCTGTCCGGGGCGATGCATTCCATTGATTTTAAAATGTGCTCTCCGACATTGTATTTATGGTAGGGGGTATTCTGCGTCGTCACCATGCAGGCGTCGAATTCGGGAAGGATCACCGCGGTGATCCCGAGCGCGTACGCTTCCCGCAGATACTCCGGATGGCCGCTCGTGACGAGTTTGTTCAGCTCCACCTGGATTCGCTCGGCGCTGATGCCGGAAAGATTCCCTGCCATCTCGCGGATCGCGGCCCTTGTCTCTTCCTCGATCCGATAGCCGAGCTGCGCCGCGAACCGGACGGCGCGCATCATGCGAAGCGCGTCCTCCGCAAACCGCTCCTTCGGAGCCCCGACCGCCCGGATGATCCCGGCCTTCAGGTCGTCCATTCCGCCGAAGAGATCGATCAGACCGTCCCTGTCGTTGTAGGCCATGGCGTTGATGGTAAAGTCCCTGCGCCTTAAGTCCTCCGCCAGATCCGATGTAAAGGTGACGCTGTCCGGATGCCGGTTGTCCGTGTATTCCCCGTCAATCCGGTAGGTCGTGACTTCGAATCCTTCTCGGTCTTCCCCGTGTCCCATCATCACCGTGACGGTGCCGTGCTGCATGCCGGTGTCGATGGTGCGGGAAAACAGGCGTTTGACCTCCGCCGGCAGCGCGGACGTCGTGATATCCCAGTCGCCGGGCTCTCTCCCGAGGATGCTGTCGCGCACACAGCCGCCCACGATGCAGGCTTCGAAGCCCGCATCGTGCAGCGCGGCAAGGATCTGATTCACTTTTTCCGGGATCTGTATCAGCATATCCTCATTATAACAGAACAAAGGCCCCGGCATGATCGCCGGAGCCTCTGGAAACACACTCTTTTCCGTTCTTAGTACGATTTCCCCCAGTACACCATCTTCGTCGCGGGCTTTCCGCAGCAGACGCAAGTCTCGCCGACCTTCTCCTGCTCAAAGGGAATGCAGCGGGTCGTAACGCTCATCTCCTCCTTGATCTTCTCTTCGCAGGCTCTGTCGCCGCACCACATGCCTTTGACAAATCCTGTCTTCTCCGCAAAGATCTGCCGGAATTCCTCTGCGTCCTTCGCCTTGTAGGTGTGCTCCTCCAGGTGCTTCTTCGCACGTTCGTACATATCGGACTGCATGGTCTGCAGAAGCTCTCCCACGGTTTCCTTTAACGCATCGAGCTTGCAGGTGATCTTCTCTCTCGTATCGCGGCGAACGATGACGCATTCGCCGTTCTCGATGTCGCGCGGTCCGATCTCGATGCGCAGCGGCACGCCCCGCATCTCCTGCTCCGCAAACTTGTATCCCGGGCTCTTGTCGGTCTCGTCGATCTTTACGCGATACTCCTTCAGGGTATCCAGTAAACCTCTGGCCGCTTCCAGCACACCTTCCTTGCGCTGCTGGATCGGGATAATCATGACCTGCGTCGGCGCGATCTTCGGCGGCAGCACCAGTCCCGAATTGTCTCCGTGGACCATGATCAGCGCCCCGATGATCCGGGTGGAAAGTCCCCAGGAAGTCTGGTGTACGTAGTGCAGCTGATTGTCCTTATCCGTAAACTGCATGCCGAACGCTCTGGCAAAACCGTCGCCGAAGTTGTGGCTCGTGCCGGACTGCAGCGCCCTGCCGTCATGCATCAGCGCTTCGATCGTGTAGGTATGCTCCGCGCCGGCGAATTTTTCCTTCTCGGTCTTTTGTCCCTTGATGGTCGGGATCGCAAGATCCTCCGCGCAAAGATCCGCATAGACCTGCAGCATCATCTTCGTGCGTTCCTCCGCTTCCTCTGCCGTCGCGTGGATCGTATGGCCTTCCTGCCAGAGGAATTCTCTGGAGCGAAGGAAGGGTCTTGTCTCCTTTTCCCACCGGACCACGCTGCACCACTGGTTGTACAGGCGGGGCAGATCTCTGTAGGAATGTACGTCGTCTTTATAAAAATCGCAGAACAGCGTCTCGGAAGTCGGGCGCACGCAGAGGCGCTCCGTGAGTTCTTCCATCCCGCCGTGTGTGACCCATGCCACCTCCGGCGCAAATCCCTCCACATGGTCTTTTTCCTTCTGCAACAGAGATTCCGGGATCAGCATCGGCATGTAGACATTCTCCACGCCCGTCGCCTTAAAGCGTGCGTCCAGATGGCTCTGGATCGCTTCCCACAGCGCATAGCCCGCGGGCTTGATGACCATGAATCCCTTGATGTTGGAGTAGGAGATCAGTCCCGCCTTGATCACCACGTCGGTGTACCATTGCGGAAAGTCTTCCTCCATTGCCGTAATCTCTTCTACCAGTTTTTTGTCAGCCATAATTCTCCTTACCTGTATTATTTCTTTTCTATTCCCGCCGGTTCCCCGGACTCAAACGGTACCAGGTCCTGATCCAGACAGTACATCGTAAAGGTTGCCTGGGAAAGGAGCGTGCCGTCTTCTGTCAGTACATCCGCCGTGACGACCGCGGTTGATTTTCCGCGGCGCACCATGCGCCCTTTGGCGGTGATCGTTCCGCTCCTGCCGGACTGCAGGTAGCGGATGTCCGCATTGAGCGTCACATAGCGGCGTCCGTCGATCCTGCAGAGCATCCCGCAGGTGGAATCCGCGAGCATAAACATCAGCCCGCCGTGCACCATGCCGTAGGGATTCTTCATTTCCTCTTTGACTTCCAGATACGTTTCGATCTCATCCTGCGTGATGCTTTTCAGACAGATGCCGTGAATCTTTCCGTAAACATTCGCGTCCAGCATTAATTGTCCAAACTGATAATAGTCCATGCTTACTCGCCGAGTCCCCCTTCGATCGCTTCGACCATTCCGCGGAGCGCTTCCTCCTCGTCCTCTCCGTCACAGAACAGTTCGATCTCGTCGCCGGATTTTACGCAGGCTCCCAGAACGCTTAAGACACTTTTGGCATTGGCCGTTGTATTTTCAAAGGTGAAGGTGACCTGTGCCTTGTATTCCATGGCCTTCTTGCACAGGATCCCCGCCGGACGAAGATGCAGTCCCGTCGGGTTTTTGATTGTCACTTTCCGGTTTACCATCTCTTTACCGCTCCCGTTAAACTCGATTGACAGTTACACAATGACTCTGGTGATCAGATCCGCCAGCGCTTTTGCTTCCTGCTCGATCTGTTCCTGGTCCTCTCCTTCGATCATGACGCGAACCAGCGGCTCCGTGCCGGACGGCCGGATCAGCACGCGGCCTTTTCCCGCAAACTTCTCCTCCAGCGCCTTGCAGGCTGCTGCCACCTCCGGATACTCCATGTATTTTTCTTTTTTGTCATTGGCCACTTTGGCGTTGACCAGCGCCTGCGGCAGGACCTGCATGATGTCCGAAAGTTCCGACAGCGGTTTTTTCTCGCTCACAAGAACATCCAGGAGGTGGAGCGCCGAAAGGAGTCCGTCTCCGGTCGTATTCTCCTCAAGGAAAATGATATGGCCGGACTGCTCTCCGCCGAGGGTGTAGTTCTTCTCCAGCATCCGCTCCAGCACGTAGCGGTCGCCGACCTTCGTGGTCTCCAGAGAGATCCCTTCCTTTTCCGCCATCAGATGCATGCCGAGGTTGCTCATCACCGTCACGACGATGGTGTCGTTCGACAGTCGGCCTGACTTTTTCAGGCAGTTGCCGACGATGGACATGATCTGATCCCCGTCCACGAGGTTCCCCTTTTCGTCGACCGCAAGGAAACGATCCGCGTCGCCGTCAAAGGCAAGGCCCATGGCGGCGCCTTCCTTCACGACTCTTTCCATCAGCTCCTCCATATGCGTGGAGCCGCAGTCCCTATTGATATTGATGCCGTCCGGTGAAGTATGGATCGCGATCACGTCGGCACCCAGACGCCGCAGCGCCTCCACGGAAGTATGAAACGCCGCGCCCTCCGCGCAGTCCACGACCAGTTTGTATCCCGTCAGATCCGGATGCACCAGTTCCAGGGAATGGGCAATGTAGTCTTCCACCAGATCCGTGCGGTAGGTAATCTTTCCGACGTTTTCTCCGGTCGGGAAATCCACCCCTTCCATGCCGGAACGAATGAGCGCCTCGATCTCATCTTCCACCGCATCCGGAAGCTTGAAGCCGTTTCCGTCAAAAAACTTGATCCCGTTAAACTCCATGGGGTTATGGGAAGCGGAGATGACGACCCCCGCGTCCGCGTGATGCGCTTTCGCGAGATACGCGACTGCCGGCGTCGGCAAAACGCCCAGATACACGGCGTCCGCCCCGACGGCACAGATGCCCGCCATCAGCGCATTTGCCAGCATGTCCCCGGAAAGTCTCGTGTCGCAGCCGACCATGATGACCGGTCTTTTTCCGCTTTCTTTCGACAGTACATACGCTCCGGCTTCCCCGAGCTGCATGGCCAGAAGCGGCGTCAGTTCCTCATTGGCGACACCACGTACTCCGTCTGTTCCGAATAACCTTCCCATCTGTTTCTCCTCTTATCCTTCTGTTCCTGTTTCCGCTCCTGTATCGGTCCCGTCCGTCACCGTCTCTTCGGCAGCCCCCGCGTCAGGCGCCTGTTCCGCCGGGACCGTTTCTCCCGTTGCGGTCAGTTCCACGCTGACTTTTGAAGCGCTTTGCAAAACGACCTGCGTCGGAAGCGTGACCTGCAGTGTTCCGCTGTAGGTTCCGCTTAAGTCCTCCTGCAGATCTCCCGTAAGAAGCGACCCCACATTGACGCGCGGTGTCAGGAAGTCGGGTGAGACCGTGCCGATCACATCCTCCAGTCCGCTCAGGACAACATGAATACCGCCTGAGGCCTCTTCGCCTTCCGTGACAACGGCCGCCGAATACCCGTCCGGAACATTCTCAAGATGGATCTCCTGCGGCGTGAAAGAGAATTCTCTTGTCCGTGCCGCCTCGATGCCCACGGTGACTTCCACAATGCCGGTAAAGCTTTCATCCGCAAATTCCAGGTTCTCCGGAATATACGGGGTGATGTCCACTTCCTGGATCAGGTCGGAATTCCTTCCGGAAACGTTCAGAAGCTCCGGCGGGATCTCGATGTGCTGTACCTCAGCAAGCGCCGAAGATCTGCCCTTTAAGGCCACCTCCGAAGGATTGGCGGTGATCGTGCCGTTCCGGAGGTATCCGTCCGCCGGCGTTCCGGTCGTCGAGAAGTTGATCGGCACTCTCTTTGCCGAAAGCACGTTGACCGTCACGCGCACGTTTCGAATATTCATGCTCAGTTCCGAACTGTCGATTTCCACATCATTATCGCCGTACAAAACGATATCCGCGTACGTCACGATGGTGCTCTTGGCGTTCGAGATGTCCACGTTCGCCACCGCCCTGTGAATCGAAGAAACGATCGACTCCGGTCCGACCACACGTACCTGGTTCTGCTCTGCCGTCACATCCGACAGGGTATAGCCGTCAGCCAGCGTGCCGCTGGTCGTTGTCTGCAGGGTAAAGGAAGCCGTCTTCTTGCTTTCGATATCCAGTTTGACATTCTCGATGCTGCCGCGGATGCTGTCGAGCTGCGCGCTGTAGGCGTTGGTCGTCAGTGTGATGGGGACTGTATCCAGCTGGGTGATGTCCTGTACATCCGCCGTTGCCACCACGTTGTCCTTTGTCAGGTTGTCGGCGATGGAACGTGCCACGCCGATCGTGACCGTGGGAATGGTGTCCGTTCCGTCAAGGACCTTGTACACCTGATCCTGGTCCGTGATCATGGTCGTATTCAGGAGACGGACCGGTACGTTGGAGAACTGCTTATAGATGATCGGATCGTTATAATTCGTCACCATAAGCCAGAGCACCAGCGAAAGGAAAAGCGCCAGGAGCTTCAGCCCGATATTCTTAAAGGGGTCGATTTTTTTAAACATCTTCCGTCCCCCTTCCTCTGCGTCTCAAAATGGCCCGCTGCAGAATGTTCATCTGCTCCTGCTCGTCTTCTTTTTTGTTCTGCAGAAGCGTCAGCGAATTCTTGAGCTGTGCCTGATCCAGATCCGTATTCAGGCTGCCCTTGTGCGCCACTGAGATCTTGCCCGTTTCTTCCGAAACCACGACCGTCAAAGCATCCGACACTTCCGAGATACCGACCGCCGCGCGGTGCCTTGTCCCCAGATCCTTGTTGAGCTTCGTGCTGGTCGACAGCGGCAGATAGCAGGTCGCCGACGTGACGCGGTTTCCCCGGATGATGACCGCTCCGTCATGCAGCGGCGTATTCTTCTCAAAGATATTGATCAAAAGCTGGCTGGTGACCACCGCGTCCACATCGATGCCCGTCCGCTCATATTCGGCAAGCGGCGTCTGCTGCTCGATGACGATGAGGGCGCCGGTCTTGACCTTCGACATCTCCGTGCACGCGCGCACGATCTCGTTGATGGTCTGGTCGGACAGTTCCCGCCCCGCGGAGCCCCCTAAGTCAAGGCCGAAGAAAGAAGAAAAGATATTTCTCTGTCCCAGTTCTTCCAGCCCTCTTCGAAGTTCCGGCTGCAGGATGATGATCATGGCAAGGACGGCTAACGACGCGATGTTCTTTACGATCCAGAGGATCGTCGTCATGTTTAACAGCGCCGCCAGCAGAATGAAGACCGAAATGGCAAGCAGTCCCTTGAGCAGAGACCATGCCCTGGTCCTCTTGATATAGACCAGAAGATGGTACAGCAGAAAAGCGATGATCAGGATCTCCAGAACATCGGAGATCGTCATGCTTTTGGGGATATGGATCTTGCTTAAATAGTTGGAAATAATCGCCCGGATCTGCTGCATGTTACTCCTCAAAATAATCCAGTTCGTCGGAAGTCTCGACGATGGTTTCCTCGTATCCCGTCTTCGGGACCGCCTTTACATAGTAATAATAACTGTCGTCTTCGAACTGCACGTTTTCCACACTCTGATAATCCAGATTGTATCGCACGAGATAAACGAAGAAGGTGATCAGGCAGGAGATGACAACGCCAAGGACGGGGCCGATGATGCCGACATCCGCGCCGGTCATCAGGCCGCCCGCAATCAGCACTAGGAGCTCCACGACGGCACCGCCGATGATGCCGATCGGCCAGGCATTTTGAAACTTCCTGCGGCTGATCGTATAAAGAATCAACAGGCCCATGGCAAAGGCGATGACGGTGACCATCAGTTCCTTGTTCTTCATGATCCCGTCCACCAGGAAGCGGACCTGTTCCAGCACCTGCTGGATGTCCTCCATATCCACTGCTCCTTCATTGGCACGCAGGTAGCGGAGGAAGTAATAGTACATCGTTCCGAGCGTCACCGGGATGATCGTCATCGGGGTGAACAGCAGTCCTCCCAGAAGCGGCAGAAGGTACGGGATCCTGATCGCGAACAGGATGGGGGAGATCAGGAAGATCCAGGTGTCCTTCGAAGAAAAGCGAAGGTAGATCAGTGCCAGCAAAAGAAACAGCACGATCCCCGCGCCCGCGGCCACGATCGACAGCGAGTACAGCTGTCCCGCCACGACAAGCGCCAGCAGGGCCGCCGCAAGCCCGGACGGAACCAGCGCGCCGATGATGCCGATGATCAGCGCGAACAGGATGCTGCTGAGGCTTTCGTTGTATCCCGTCAGGGAATTGATGATCAGAACGTCCAGGAAAAGGATGATAAACTTCAGAACGATTTTGATAATGATCTCGTACTGCCTGTAAAGGTCTGCGATCCTTTCTCTCCACTCCAGAAAAACTGCCATAAATCACTCGTCTCCGTATTCGTCGGATAATTTCTGCAAAGCTCTGTAATACATCTTCAGGTCATTGATCGCATCCTTGTATCTCCGGTTGTACACAAAGAACGTGATCAGCATATATACCAGCAGGATGACCACATACAGGATGATGCCCTTGAAAACGATCTCCGGCAACTCCTGGCTGTAGATCATCTGCATGATCTCTTCAAAAAAATACACACAATATACACCGGCGATCACCAGAAAAAGGAGTGTAGCGCAAAAGAAAGACTCGAGGAGTCTCCCGGATACGTAGTCCCCCTGAAAGTAACTGCCGATCCGCTCGTCATGCTTTGCCTTTTTCTGTTCGTACAGAGCCATCTGTGTCATCAGATAGGTCCTGTCTTCGTTGACCATCGATCTCTCCTAACGTTTTTCTTCGTCTTCCGTGCTGACAGACAAACTCAAAAAACAGACCTTTGACGCGCCGGCAAACAGTAAGGGTGCCGCGCACGCGTCAATGGTCGCTCCGGTGGTAAAAATGTCATCCACGAGCAATATGTTCTTAAATTGTACCTTATTTTTATGCGAAAGTCTATTTATGCAGAAGGCATCGGACAGGTTTTTCCTGCGTTCCGCGGGGGTCTGGTCCTTGAGGGGCGCCGTGTCCTTCTTCCGGATCAGGAGATCCGTTTCGACGGGGATATGACAACGTTTTCCAAGCTCTATGGCAAGCAGCGCCGCCTGGTTGTAGCCGCGGCTCTGCAGCCGTCTTTCGTGAAGCGGCACCGGGACGATCAGGTCCGTTTCCCCGGGCAAAAAGGTGCGGCGCAGTTCCTCTTCCATGACAGAGGCAAAAGCCTCCGCGTATTCCGCTCTCCCGCCGTACTTGAACCGGTAGATCGGCATCTGCATGTCCCGGTATACGAAGGGCGCCGATCCGCGGGAAAACAGGTGCGGAAGTCTCCGGCAGTCCGGACACCTCGTCTCCTCTTTCCCAAAGAGCGGTCTGCCGCATTTCTCACACCGCGCTCCCCGGATCTTTGGCAGCGCTTTTTCGCAGTCAGGGCAGAACAGGATCCCGGGGAGCTTTACCGGGCGGTCGCAGAACGCGCACCGCCGCGGAAACAGCAGTTCAACGCAGTTCCCGAATCCTTTCCTGAAGACCTGTATAACGTCTGTTTTCATTCCGGTTCTGTTCCATTTCCGTAAGACACTGTCTGCTCCCGAGGATGACCACGGTGGATCTGGCCCGGGTAACAGCCGTATAAAGAAGGTTGCGGTTCATCAGGGACGGCGGCCCTGACAGAAGCGGCAAAATGACGGCCGGATATTCCGACCCCTGTGATTTGTGGACCGTCACGGCATAGGCAAGTTCCAGATCTTCCATCGCCGTTCTGTCATAGCGGACGATCCTTCCGTCCTCAAAGAGGACCTCTAAAATGTCCGCCTTCGTATCGATCTCCCGGATCTGTCCGAAGTCTCCGTTGAAGATGCCCTCTCCCGCAGCAATGGGAAGTCCGAAGTTTCCGGGGATCTCCCAGGCTGCCGCGTAGTTGTTGCGCGTCTGCATCACCTTGTCGCCCTCCCGGAAGACGTTGTTTTTCACCGTTACTTCCCGTTTGTTTTTCGCGGACGGGTTCAATACGCTCTGCAGCACAAGGTTCAGTTTTTCCACGCCGAGATTTCCGCCGCGCATTGGCGTCAGGACCTGGATCTCCTCGGTGTTGCAGTGAAGATACTTCGGCAGCATCTCCCGCAAAAGCTGTACGATGTGTTTGTAAATGACTTCCGCAGACTCGCGCGGGAGGAAGAAAAAGTCCTTGCTCGCATTGTCCAGTTTCAGCGTTTCTCCGCGCAGGATCCGGTGCGCGTTTTTTACGATGTCGCTCTCCTCTTCCTGCCGGAAGATCCGCTCCAGTATGACGGTCGGGAAGGCGTCGGATGCGATCAGGTCTCTTAAGATGCTGCCCGGTCCGACACTCGGGA
>JAGAHC010000065.1 GCA_017627275.1 Lachnospiraceae bacterium | reverse complement strand
CTCCTGCTCCATGTAGTCCATGGTCGCAGTGCCCTCGTGCGTCTCACCGATCTTGTAGTTTACACCGGTATAGTACAGGATGCGCTCGGTAAGAGTTGTCTTACCCGCATCGATATGCGCCATGATACCGATGTTCCTGGTCCGTTCCAGGGGATATTCTCTATGATCTGCCACAGGTATGCTTCCTCCTTAGTAATAACCTTAGCCGGATAGACATCAGAAACGGTAGTGCGAGAACGCGCGGTTCGCATCTGCCATCTTGTGCATATCCTCTTTTCTCTTTACGGAAGCGCCCGTGTTATTGAATGCATCGAGAATCTCGCCGGCCAGCTTGTCCTCCATGGTCTTCTCGCCTCTCTTGCGGGAGAACATGGTCATCCAGCGAAGTGCGAGTGCCTGTCTTCTCTCGGCTCTGACTTCAATCGGAACCTGATAGGTGGCACCGCCGATTCTTCTTGCCTTTACTTCGAGCTGCGGCATGATGTTGTTCATGGCCGCTTCAAAAACTTCGAGCGCCGGTTTGCCGGCCTTCTCTTCAACCTTGGCAAAAGCCCCGTATACAATCTTCTGCGCTACGCCTTTCTTACCGTCGAGCATGACGGAGTTGATCAGCTTCGTAACGACAACATTGTTGTATAAGGGATCTGCCAGGACCTCTCTTTTTGCTACATGTCCTTTACGTGGCACGTTACTTCCCTCCTTATCAATCGATAATTCATCGGTACTCACAATAGATGTGTCCGTGCGGAATTATTTCAGTAAAACCGAACTCCAACACTTAACTCTATTTCCTGGTACACCTTATTTGTCGCCGTTACGCTTTCGCTGCCTTCGGCCTCTTGGCGCCATACTTGGAGCGAGCCTGCTTGCGGTTCGCAACACCTGCCGTATCCAGCGTACCGCGGATGATGTGGTATCTGGTACCCGGCAGATCCTTGACTCTTCCGCCGCGGATCAGCACGACGCTGTGCTCCTGCAGATTGTGGCCTTCACCCGGGATGTAGCTGGTAACTTCGATCCCGTTCGAAAGACGTACTCTGGCGATCTTGCGGAGAGCCGAGTTAGGCTTTTTAGGCGTAGCAGTCTTCACTGCGGTGCACACGCCTCTCTTCTGCGGAGAGCTCTGCTCGACCTGCTTCTTCTGCAGGGAATTGAAGCCTCTCTGAAGTGCGGGCGCCTGCGACTTCTTGATGGAAGATTTGCGGCCGCTCCTGACTAACTGGTTAAATGTGGGCATTCGGTTTCACCTCCTTTTCTTTAATATTTATGTAAAATCCGCATGCGCCCGCAGATGTCTGTCTGCAGGGCGCAGCGTTTTACACTCGCACGAAAATCTAATATAGCTTATCTGACGGCATTTTTCAAGCGGAATCTGCGCTCCGGCATTATTCTTCCGCCGTTTCCTCCGCTTCGGCATCCGCGAGATCGTCGGCTGCCATGTCAAGCTTTTCCATCACGCGCGCCGCGGAGAATTCCGTCCTGCGTCCGACTGCGTTTGCAAGTCTCGCGTCGGTGGACAGATAGGTGTTGCGGTAGCGCTTCATGCCTGTGCCGGCCGGAATCAGTTTTCCGATGATGACGTTCTCCTTGAGGCCGATCAGCGGATCGATCTTGCCGTGGATCGCCGCATCCGTCAGGACCTTGGTCGTCTCCTGGAAGGATGCCGCCGACAGGAAGGAGTTCGTCGCGAGCGCCGACTTCGTGATGCCGAGGATGATCCTCTGGCCGTCCGCCGGCGTCTTGCCCTCCGCCGTCATCTGCGCGTTCCTGTCCTCGTAATCCAGGAAGTCGATGAGGCTCCCCGGCAGGAATCCGGTGTCACCGGGCTCCTCGACGCGGACCTTCTTTAACATCTGGCGGACGATGACCTCGATATGCTTGTCGCAGATATCAACGCCCTGCAGGCGGTACACGCGCTGAACTTCACGCAGCAGGTAATTCTGGACGGAGTCGATGCCCTTGATCTTTAACAGATCATGCGGGTTCACGCTTCCTTCCGTCAGCTCATCGCCGG
>JAGAHC010000064.1 GCA_017627275.1 Lachnospiraceae bacterium | reverse complement strand
GTGAATGATGGCTGCGGCATCATCAAGCTTCACTCCTTTCTTTAAACGCTTGATTTGCCTGGTGGAAAGTCCAAGCGCTTCGGCGGCCTCCGAGACTGTCAGATGACCATCAATAGTCTCCTGGATTACTTGATACCTACGAAACTGTTTTCTTGTCATAGCGATAATGTCCTTTTTCATGAGGGAATCGTAACACTCACTTGATAGGGGTGACATTTTCCCTGGTTAATTAACAAGGTGACATTTTCGCTGGTTAATCACACATTGTCTGCACAATCGGTTGACAAAACAATTCATGAAAGCTAAACTATCCATGTTGCTTTTTTTGCAATGTGTGCGTGTAGCTCAGCTGGATAGAGCGTCTGGCTACGGACCAGAAGGTCGCGTGTTCGAATCATGTCACGCACGTAAAAAAAGGCGTCAGAGCCATTGCCCTGACGCCTTTTCTTATTTTATGAAGTAAGGAAATCGCTTATTCTCTCTCTACGATCATGGCGCAGCCCATGCCGCCGCCGATGCAAAGAGTCGCAAGGCCTTTCTTTGCGTCTCTCTTCTGCATCTCGTGTAAGAGAGTAACCAGGATACGGCATCCGGAAGCACCGACCGGGTGTCCGAGGGCAATGGCGCCGCCGTTGACGTTGAGCTTGTCAAGGTCGAAGTGCAGGTCTCTGCCGACTGCGATGGACTGTGCCGCGAATGCTTCGTTGGCTTCGACGAGGTCCATGTCCTCGATCTTTAAGCCGGTGCGCTCAAAGAGCTTCGTGGTCGCTGCCACAGGGCCGACGCCCATGATGGACGGATCTACGCCGCCGAGTGCGCCGCCTACCCATGTTGCCATCGGGGTCACGCCGAGTTCTTTTGCCTTTTCTTCCGTCATGACGACGATCGCTGCCGCACCGTCATTGATGCCGGAAGCATTGCCTGCCGTCGTTACGCCGCCTTCGTTGATGGCTTTGAGCTTTGCAACGCCTTCCATGGTCGCGCCGTCACGGATGAATTCATCGGTGTCAAAGATCTTGGTCTCTTTCTTGACCTTGATCTCGACCGGAACGATCTCGTCTTTGAAGCGGCCGCTGTTCTTGGCTGCTTCCGCCTTGTTCTGAGACTTCACGGCGAATTCGTCGACTTCTTCTCTGGTGATGCCCCACTGCTCGGCAACATTGTCAGCCGTCTTGATCATGTGGTAGTCATTGTACACATCCCACAGAGCATCCTTGATCATGGTGTCGATGAGCTTGTTGTTGCCCATGCGATAGCCGTAACGGGCTTTCTCCAGAGCAAACGGAGCCATGGACATGTTTTCCATACCGCCGGCGACCATGATGTCCGCGCCGCCCGCAAGGATCTTCTCTGCTGCCATGTTGACCGCGTTCAGACCGGAGCCGCAGACGACGTTCAGGGTCTGTGCCGGGACGGTGACAGGAAGACCTGCCTTGAGCGCTGCCTGACGGCCGACGTTCTGTCCCTGAGAAGCCTGGATAACGCAGCCCATCAGGACTTCATCCACCTGCTCAGGCTTCACGCCCGCGCGGTTTAACGCTTCTTTAATCACGATTGCGCCCAGTTCCGGTGCGGGGGTGTTTGCGAGAGATCCGCCGAAGCTTCCGATCGCGGTCCTGCAGGCGCCTGCCAATACTACTTTTCTTGCCATTTCCTGATTCCTTCCTTTCTGAATTGTATGGTGGTTGTATTTTTTCTATTATACCATGCGTTCATTTGAAAATATACGGTCGGTTTGCTAGAGTAGGGATATGAAAAAAATCGTGACTATTCAGGATATTTCTTCTGTCGGCAAGTGTTCCCTGGCCGTTGCGACGCCGATCCTGACCTGCATGGGGCTGGAGACGATCCAGCTTCCCACCGCGGTTTTGTCGACGCATACGGCGTTTGAGGGCTTTGTGATCAGGGATCTGACGGATATGATCCCCGAGACGCTTGACCAGTGGCAGAAGCTTTCTTTCACCTTTGACGCCGTTTACAGCGGGTATCTGGGCTCCGCGAAGCAGATCTCCTATGTGGAGCGGCTGTACCGCGATTTTACCGCGGAAGGCGCGCTGCGATTCGTTGATCCCGTGATGGGCGATTTCGGCAAGCTCTATGCCGGGTTTGACATGGATTTCGTGAAGGAAATGCGGGCGCTGGTCGCCATGGCGGATGTCTGCGTTCCGAACCTCACGGAGGCCTGCCTGCTGGCAGATGTCCCTTATCAGGAGGACGCGGATCCCGCTTTCGTCAAGGACCTGCTGAAAAGGTTGAGCGTGCTCGGCGCCAAAAAGGTCATCCTGACCGGCGCGGAAGGGCCGGATTACACGCTCGGCGCCCTCGGGTATGACGCGGAGGCAGACGCCTTCTTTGAATACTATAACGAACACATTCCCGTCCGCTTCCACGGCACGGGCGACATCTTCGCCTCCGTCCTTGCGGGGAGCCTCACCCGGGGCCTCTCGCTCGAGCAGGGCCTGCGGCTCGCGGTGGACTTCGTCCTTGCCTCCATCAAAAAGACCCTCGCGGACGAGGGCCATAACTGGTACGGCGTAAACTTCGAAGAAGCGTTGCCATGGTTGATTGAACAACTTTGAGAAATGAAAGGAACCACTTTCCCTGAGGAAAGTGGTTCCTTCTTTTTTTATCAGGCGCCTTTGGCGGCCAGTGTTTCCTTGATGCGCTTCGTGAGCTGCGGGACGACCTTATTGAGGTCGCCGACAACGCCGTAGTCGGCAACGTCGAAGATGGGGGCATTCTCATCCTTGTTGATGGCGATGATGATGTCGCTCTCTTCCATGCCGGCCACGTGCTGGATAGCGCCGGAGATACCGATGGCGAAGTAGACGTGCGGGCGAACGGTCTTACCGGTCTGTCCGACCTGCATGGCCTTCGGCTTCCAGCCGGCGTCTACGACGGCACGGGAGCAGCTGACGGTGGCGCCGAGCGTCTCCGCAAGCTCCTCGAGGATCTTGAAGTTCTCCGGGCCGCCCATGCCGCGTCCGCCGGAAACAAGGATCTTTGCTTCGGAGATGTCCGCGACCTGAGAGGTCTCTTTGACGATCTTCAGGATCTCAGTGTAGCAGTCGTTCTTTTCGAGCTTCGCATCGAATTCCACGATGTTTGCCTTCGCGTCCTTGATCGGATCGATCTTCTGCATAACGCCGGGGCGCACGGTCGCCATCTGCGGGCGGAAGTGCGGGCAGGCGATGGTCGCGATGGTGTTGCCGCCGAATGCGGGACGGGTCATCAGGAGCTGGTTGTGCAGCTGTTCCTGGCCCGGGACCGCCTGCAGCGGGAAATCGCCGATATCGAGCTGTGTGCAGTCCGCGGTCAGACCGGTGTGGACTCTCGCCGCAAGGCGGGGACCCAGGTCACGGCCGATGGCGGTCGCGCCGATCAGCATGATGTCCGGCTTGAACTCGTGGATGGCAGCGGTCAGAGCCTGTGTATAAGGCTCGGTGCGATAGTCTTTTAATTCGGGATCGTCGATGAGAACGATCTTGTCTGCGCCGTACTCTGCCAGCGTGTCAGCCAGTTTCCGTACGTCGCTGCCGAGCAGGAACGCGCCTACTTCGGTATTTAAATCTGCAGCCAGTTTCTTTGCCTCTCCGAGAAGTTCCAGTGCGATGGTGGAGAGCTCGTTATCTACCTGCTGCGCATAAATATATACGCCCTTGTATTCTTCTAAAGCCATTTGTCTTTCCTCCTTACCCTTAGATAACATGCTTCTCGGAAAGCTTTCCGATGAGATATTCAACAGATTCTTCCGGTGTGTCGAGCACTACCTTTTCGCCGGCACCCTTTCTGACCTTGTCGGAAGCCTTTGCGATCTTGGTCGGAGAACCGTTCAGACCGATGTTGGAATCTTCCACGTCCTTTAAGTCCACGCGGTTCCAGACCGTGACTTCCTTCGCGAGCGCATCGATGATGCCGCCCGGGGTCATGTAGCGGGGTTCTGCCAGCTCCGAAAGTGCGGTGAGGAGGCAGGGCATTTTGGCTCTGACGATGTGGTATCTGTCTTCAAACTGACGACGGACTTCCACATACTCGCCGTCGATCTTGATCTCCTGTGCGTAGGAAATGACCGGGATGCCGAGCTTCTCGGACAGCTGCGGTCCGACCTGCGCGGTATCGCCGTCGATGGCCTGACGGCCGGTGATGACGAGGTCATAGTCCAGCTTGGAGACCGCGCCCACAAGCGTGGAGGAGGTCGCCCAGGTGTCGGCGCCGCCGAGCACTCTGTCGGTTACGAGGTACGCGTCATCCGCGCCCATGGCCATGGCTTCGCGAAGCACGGCATCCGCCTTCGGAAGACCCATGGTAACGACGGTCACGTGTGCGCCGTACTGGTCTTTTAACTGAAGCGCCGCTTCCAGTCCTGCCTTGTCATCCGGGTTCATGATGGCAAGCATCGCCGCTCTGTCGAGTGTTCCGTCCGGCTTGAAGCTGACGCCTCCCTTGGTGTCCGGAACCTGCTTAATGCATACAACTATATTCATAGCTATTTTCTCCTTATTTACAAAAATCGTGTCTGTTTTTTCCGGGAGACTGCCTTACTTAAGCAGTTCCTTTGCAATAACCATGCGCTGTACTTCGCTCGTTCCTTCGTAGATCTCGGTGATCTTGGCATCGCGCATCATGCGTTCCACTTCGTACTCTCTGATGTAGCCGTAGCCGCCGAAGAGCTGTACGACCTTGGTGGTAACGTACATGGCTGTCTCTGCCGCAAAGAGTTTTGCTTCTGCGGACTGCATGCCGTAGTCGCCGCCTCTCTGCTTGGCTTCCGCCGCTTTGTAAACAAGGAGCTGCGCTGCGTCACATCTGGCCTTTAAGTCTGCCAGCACAAACTGCGTGTTCTGGAAATCCGCCAGGGATTTGCCGAACTGCTTTCTGTCCTTCACATAGGCAACGGCGCGGTCCAGAGCGCCCTCTGCAATGCCGAGTGCCTGGGAAGCGATACCGATACGGCCGCCGTCCAGGGTGTGCATCGCGATGTGGAAACCTTCTCCTTCAGCCCCCAAAAGGTTTTCCTTCGGGACGCGGCAATCCTGGAATACCAGCTCGTAGGTAGCCGATCCGCGGATACCCATCTTCTTTTCCTTCGTACCGAATGTGAAGCCGGGTGTATCTTTCTCCACGATGAAAGCGGAGAAGACTTTTTTCTTTCTGCCCTTGGCATCTTCCTTGATGTCCGTGTAGGCAATGATGATGTACACATCTGCATAGTAGCCGTTGGTGATAAAGCACTTGGAGCCGTTTAAGATGTACTCATCGCCGTCCAGTACCGCCTTGGTCTGCACGCCCTGTGCGTCGGTACCCGCGCCGGGTTCCGTCAGA
Organism: Lachnospiraceae bacterium; assembly: GCA_017627275.1. GTDB lineage: Bacteria > Bacillota > Clostridia > Lachnospirales > Lachnospiraceae > CAG-791. The sequence goes on along the minus strand of JAGAHC010000064.1, from coordinate 2,064 downwards.
CCGAATGCGCCGAGTTTTTCGCCTTTGCAAAGCGGCACCAGGTATTTCTGCTTCTGTTCTTCCGTGCCGTAGGTCGCGATCGGATCCAGGCACAAAGAGGTGTGCGCGGAAACGATAACGCCGGTCGTCGCACAGACTTTGGAGAGTTCTTCCACGCACATCGCGTAGGTGAGGATGTCACTCCCCTGGCCGCCGTATTCCTTCGCATACGGAATACCCAGGAAGCCGTACTTGCTCATTTTCTCGACGGTCTCAACGGGGAAACGTTCTTCCTCGTCCACCTCGATGGCAAGCGGCTTCACTTCTTTCTCAGCGAACTCTTTGAAGAGAGTTCTGGCCATTTCATGCTGCTGATCGAACTGAAAATCCATGTTTTACTCCTCCACTTCTAGTTTTTTGCTTTTATCTTTTACAGGATTTGCCTGTTAGGCCCGTTTCAGGAATTGGTGAAATTCTTCTCCTTGCGTTTCTCAAGGAAAGCGCTCATGCCCTCGATCTGGTCATGCGTTTCAAAGCAGGAACCGAAGGCCTTTTCTTCCACCACGACCGCTTCTTCGATCGGGAGGGAGAGTCCCTCGTTGATCGCGCGCTTGGAAGCGCGGACTGCGATCGGCGCGTTCTTTGCGATCGCTCCTGCCAGCTTCATGGCCTCGTCCATCAGTTCCGCCTGCGGGTAGACCGCGTTGACAAGACCGATGCGCAGCGCTTCCTCCGCCTTGATATTTCTTGCGGAAAGAACCATCTGCTTTGCCATGCCGACGCCCGCGATGCGCGCAAGGCGCTGCGTGCCGCCGAAGCCCGGCGTGATGCCAAGGCCCACTTCCGGCTGTCCGAATACGGCATTGTCAGAGCAGATGCGCATGTCGCATGCCATCGAAAGCTCGCATCCGCCGCCGAGCGCAAAGCCGTTGACGGCTGCAATCGTCGGGATGGGGAAGGATTCCAGTTTCAGAAAGACGTCGTTGCCTTTCTTTCCGAAGGCCTCTCCTTCCGCCGCCGTCAGCTTGCTCATCTGCGCGATGTCGGCGCCCGCGACAAAGCTCTTGTCGCCGCTGCCGGTGACGATGATGGCGCGGATCGTGTTCTGATCGATCTGATCGAGTACTTCGTTAAGGGCCGTCAGCACGTCCGCGTTCAACGCGTTCAGCGCTTCCGGTCTGTTGATGGTGATGATGCCGATGGCATCCTTTGCTTCATAAAGAACCAGGCTCATAGTATTCTCCCATCTGACAGAATAAAACGACAAGACACAAAAAGATTGTAAAAATAGGTCCGTGTCTTGTTATTTTTTTGACAATTGATTATAACATTTTGGCCGCCATCTTTCAACACATAGAAGGCGGCCAAATGGTCTTTTTTATGCTTTTTTTAAACTTTTTTACAGTTCCGGCTCGATCATGCCGTAGGTGCCGCCTCTGCGCTTGTAAACAACGGCCAGCTGCTCAGTCTCCGCGTTCATGAAAATGTAGAAGCTGTGTCCCAGAAGTTCCATCTGCACGCAGGCATCCTCAGGATAGATGGGCTTCATGTCGAACTGTTTGCGGCGCATGATCTTGATCTCGTCCTCGTCCATGTAATCTCTTTCCATGAATTCCTTCTTGAACGAGTCGCCGGACTGATGCCTCTGAATGATCTTGTTTTTGTATTTCTTAAGCTGCCGTTCGATCACTTCTTCGACCAGGTCGATGGATACGTACATGTCGTTGCTGGTCTGCTCGGAACGGATGATGTCTCCCTTGACGGGGATGGTCACTTCGATCTTGTGGCGTTCCTTGTCCACGGTCAGCATGACGTCGGCCGCTGTTTCCTGGTTGAAGAACTTGTCCAGCTTGCCGAGCTTATCTTCAATGGTCTCTTTTAAAGCCGGTGTAACTTCGATGTTTTTTCCTACGATAGTCAGTTTCATACGCGTTCCTCCGTTTTCCAGGCTCATCGGATCTGCAAGCCTTTTTCTTAGTATACCATTTTGAGGTGCGTTTTGACAGAGTGTGTCAAAGAGAACCGTCCCCTTTGACACATTACAGGGTGGTCAGGTAGTCTGTGACGGCCGTGACGGCGCCGGCG
>JAGAHC010000063.1 GCA_017627275.1 Lachnospiraceae bacterium | reverse complement strand
TCACAGAAGCGGTTCATGATCTTCAGATATGTCTGTGCGATCGATACCTGGGGAACAGTCTGCCAGTACCCGGACGGTGTTTTCACAATCGTGCCATGCTGGGTGATGAATTCCTCTGCTTCCTTCCAGCGGGCATATGCCTGACAGTATCCGGCAAAGGAAGCCATATCCACTTCAGTCAGAATACCGATCTGTTCCATCTGCTTACTGAGCCGTCTCCATTCCTTCTTTGCTTCCGGCTCCAGCCACTTCGGACAGGAGGGAGCTTTCTTCTTAGGCTTCGGTTCATTCTCGTTCAGTTTTCTTTTTCCCGGATTGCCTTCCAGCTCCTTGATTGCTGTCGGCGTCGGTTTCCGGCCCCTTGTCGCCATGGGAATCCCCTCCTTCCTCATCCATCGGGATCAGCCAGCTTTCATCTGGCACAAATGCGTCGCACGGAAGCGTGCGCCGATCGATCACATAGTTCTTTCCCATTCATACGCACCTCCCTTAGGCGCAACAAAAAAGAGCCCTGTGGCCCTGTCATCATCTTCGATCTGTACGAGAGAAAGCCCCGGCGGGCTTCCTTTCGGTTATTTTCTATTCTCGTGTGTTCTTACTGCTGCATCGCCCAAGCCATCGCGTGGCCGTCGTCCGTGAAAGCTACCTCGCTTGCCGCCTTAAGTCCAATGGTTCCTTCGCAGGAAAGGTCGTCATCGAGGTGCTCGTAAACCGCTGCGAAGTAACTGGGCTTTTTCTTTCCGTTATAGTAGTATCCGGCGAGGAGTACCTTGTTTCCAAAGTTCAGGACTTTGCTCCAGCGGGTCTCCAGATCCTCGGCTGTGGTCGGGTTCGGCAGTCTGTAGGTTCTCGTTGCTTCGTTAATCGTCATGGTCTTGTCCTCCGTTTTCTTAGGTGTTTTCCCTTTCGGTACTGTATATATCACTCTAAACCGGAGATATAGCAAGCGATATCTGCAGAATAATCTGCACAATATTCGCCGCCGGAAACTGTGTATGTTACAGCCGATCAATCCGGCAGGTCATGCCGTCCACATCGATGATCTGGTAGGTGCTTTTCCGCCACCGGATCTCCCGGATGCGCACACCGGTGTAGGCATTGCTCTGCTGTCGGTCGCTGATCACGGTGCCGTGCTTCTCCATCCAATCCGCAAGGTTTGTCATAAGGCGCGACTCCCTCTCCATCTTATCCGCTATGTTCATGCCGCCCTCCTTATGCTCTCTCGACCTCGACCAGCCATTCTGCTTCTGGGTGCTTCTCGCCGGTGGCCTTCTCAGTGATCAACCGGTCTTCGTCAATGTAGCAAAGGTGCTTTCCGACCTTGATCAGCCTGACCTCTTCGTAGCCCGGGAGGTTGGTGCGGATCACCTTTGCGTTTCTGCTCTCGCCGTCGTAGCTTTTTCCATCCCAGCCGTTGAAGGTGAAGCGGATGCTCTCGCGGGTCTTGGTGAAGTGTGCCTCGAAGGTCTCGCTGGTGATGCTGGTGTTGTAGTTTCCAAGCTCCATCAGGTTTCTCATTGCGTATGCGTTTGTCATGTTCTTGCCCTCCGTTTGTGGTGTTTTCCCTTTCGGTACTGTATTAATCACTCT
>JAGAHC010000062.1 GCA_017627275.1 Lachnospiraceae bacterium | reverse complement strand
TTACATCAGGGGCGAGAGCAGGCGCAGGAGCGAATAGCCGATCCGCAGGGGCGTCGAGCCGTGGCTGTATTTGCAGGTGACTTCCTCGCTCTTTTCGAAGAGGGTCTGAAAGTCTGCGTAAATGTCCTTGATTGCAGGCTTGTCATACAGGACCACGCCGTTTTCAAAATGAAGGTAGAGACTGCGGTAGTCGAGGTTGATGGTGCCGACGGTCGCGATCTCGTCGTCCGAGAGGCACAGCTTCGCGTGACAGATCCCGGGGGTGTACTCGTAAATGCGGACGCCTTTTTTGACAAGCGGCGCGTAGTACGAGCGCGTGAGGCGGTAGGTGATCTTTTTGTCCGGGATGCCGGGCGTCACGATGCGGACGTCGATGCCGCGCTCGGCGGCAAAGGCGATGGCGCGGGAAAATTCGTCCGTCAGGATCAGGTACGGCGTGCTGAAATACAGGTACTTCGTCGCGTTGTTGGCGATCGCCATGTAGACATTTTCGCCGGTCGGCTCGAGGTCCAGCGGGCTGTCCGCATAGGGCTGAACGAAGCCTGCTTCATCCGTGTGGAAGTCGATCTCCGGGTAGAACTTTTCATAGGACACGTCGTCCTCGTCCTTCTTGTTGATGGCGTTCCACATTTCCAGGAAAAGCGTTGTCATCGTGCGGACGGCGTCGCCTTCCATGCGGATCCCGCAGTCCTTCCAATGGCCGTAGGGCGAGGTGATGTTGAAGTATTCGTCGGCGAGATTGTAGCCGCCGGTGAAAGCGATTTTCCCGTCAATGACCGTGATCTTGCGGTGGTCGCGGTTGTTCATAAAAACGGCGACCGCGGGCATCACGGGATTGAAAATGCGCGTTTTGATGCCGAGGGCTTCCATGCGTTTTACAAAATCGCGGTTGATGAAGCCGATGCTGCCGACTTCGTCGTAAAACAGGCGGACCTCGACGCCTTCCTTTGCCTTCTCCGCGAGGACTTCCTTGATGCGGTCGAAGGAAGCGCTTCCGTCTTCGATGGCGTGGTACTCGAGGAAGATAAAACTCTGCGCCTTACGCATCTCGGCGAGCTGCGCTTCCAATCCTTTCGCGCCGTCGTCGTAGTACTCGACCTTCGTATTTTTATAGACGGGGTAGCCGCAGGTCGCGTGCAGGTAATGCGCGATGCCGACGGCATGGGCATGCGCGGCATCCAGTTCCTGCGCCGCGCGCACATCCTGCATAAGGATCGGCTGCAGCGCCTCGTTGATCTCGTTGAAGCGCCTCCTTGTGGCGCGGGTCGCATTGCGTTGGCCCATCAGCGCGTACACCACGACGCCGATGAGCGGGAACGCCGTGATCAGGATGATCCACGGCATCTTGAAGCCGGCGTTCGATTCTTTTACGTAAATCATGAGCACCAAAAACAGCGCCAGGAGGTTAACCAGGCCCGACAGCCAGGTGACGCGCTGCCCGAGGCGCAGCAGAAAAAACACCAGATAGAGGATCTGGATCGTCATACCCAGCGCCGCGAAGATGAGGCGCCGGACACCGTTTTTCACTTCCTGCTTTTGTTCGGTTCTGAGTTTTTTGCGTGCCATGAGGGTTGATGGTTTGGATGGTGGTTCCTTTAATATGCGCGTTTAAACACGACGTCCGTGACCTTGTACTCTCCGTCACGGAGCGTAAGTTCAATGAAGCCGCAGTTGCCGATGATGCGGTTCCAGAATTCATTCGGGTCAAGCAGCCCGAGGGCGCAGCGCATGCCCTGGATGATGCCGCCATGGACGCTCACAAGGATCTCGTCGTGCGCATCATGCTTTTCCTTGATCTCATCTAAAAAATCGCCCACGCGCTGAAGGAGGTGCGGCAGTGTTTCCACGCCGCAGCCGACGTCCGCATTCATGGGGTCGTTAAAGAGCTTGTCAAGTTCCTCTTTCACTTCGTCAAACGGCCGCCCGTCATATTCGCCGAAGTGGTACTCCAACAGCCGCTCATCCTTGATGAGCGCTTCCTCGGGCTTCCCGGTCGCGATGACGGCCGTCTCCACGGCGCGCGATAAGGGGCTTGTATAAATATGTGTAAAGACGTAACCTCTTTCGGCAAATTCCTCGCGGGCCTTCATGGCCTGCGCGCGCCCGGTGTCCGAGAGCGGAATGTCGATGTTGCCCTGCAGGCGGCGCAGTTCATTGTATTCCGTTCTCCCGTGACGTAGAAAAACAACGCGCATACGGTTCTCCATTCAGTTTTGTCTCGATCAGGTTATCCTGCGTATCATACACCAGTTTCAGGGAAAAAAACGGCGCCTCCTCTGCCAGCAGTTTCAGGAAAATGCGGTCGCCCTCCCAGAGGTTCAACGTGTCGATCTTATCCTTGTCGACCCACTTCAGGTCTCCCTCGTCGCAGGGGATCTCCTCGCCGGTGAACGCGTCCGCCGTATAAAGATGCATGTACTCGGTGGTGCGTTCCTTCTCCGGCAGCTCCTGCCCGTAGACGAAGGTCACGATGCCGCGGAAGCGGAATGCCGTCAGCGTGTAGCCGGTCTCCTCCTTCACTTCGCGCAGCAGGCACTCCTCCGGACTCTCGCCGGGGAGGAAGTGGCCGCCGACGCCGATCCACTTGCCGTGGTTGACGTCATGGTCTTTCTTCACGCGGTGCAGCATCAGGTACTGCCCCGCGCGCTCGATATAGCATAGGGTGCTGAGTTTTTCCATGGAAAGTATTGTAGCGCATTTTGGGGACAGCGTCACATAGAAAAGGGACCACTTTCTTCAGAAGAAAGTGGTCCCTCTTTAAAGAATCATTGTAATGCTTCGGACAGGCTTGCGGGCAGCGCGCGTTCCAGCACGGGGATCAGGATCGTGACTGCCGCGATTTTTATCGCATCGCCCGGCAAAAACGGCAGGACGCAGGCGGCAAGCGATGCTTTCAGGTCCATGCCGGTGACCTTCATAAACCAGGCTGTGCCGAATGCGTAGAGAGCAAGCGTCCCGAGGATCATCCCGATGACGAGGATGAGCGCCCGCTGCGTGCGGCCCTGCTCCTTCTTTCCGAAGCGAAAATAGACGAATCCGCTGATGAAGGCAAGCAGGATGTACGCGACGATATAGCCGCCGGTCATGCCGGCGATGACGCCCATGCCGCCCCGCATGCCGGAAAACACAGGCAGCCCCACGGCGCCAAGCAGCACGTAGATCGTTTGCGAAAGCGTCCCCCACTTCGGGCCGAGGAGGCAGCCCGCAAGCATCACGGAAAATGTCGCAAGCGAAATCGGCACCCCGCCCGGCATCGGAATCGCAATGGGTGCCAGTACACAAGTGATTGCAGCGCATAGGCCGCAGAAAATCATAGAAACGGTTTTCATGTTGTTTTCTCCTTAGGTGTTTAAACTCGTGCGGCCCTGCGCCGCAATCTGGATGGAGAATAACATGAAGGAGGATGATTGTCAACCGATATGTGTTTATGTGGTTTACAATTGTGGAGGAAAGTGGGGTTGGGGGCTGGTAATAAAAGGAACCACTATCCTCAGGGATAGTGGTTAAGGAACCACTATCCTCAGGGATAGTGGTTCCTGTCTAATCTCCTATTCTGCTCAGATCTCCGAAAGGGCGTCTTCGTCCGCGATAACGATGGCATCGGGGTGAAGCTGCAGGAGCGAAGCCGGCACCTGCGGAGTGACGGGGCCGCAGATCACTTTCTTCAGAATCGGCGCTTTGTCCTTGCCGCTGACGACGAGGAGGATCTTCTTCGCGCCCATGATGCTCGCGCAGCCCATGGTGTAGGCCTGCGTCGGCACATCTGCTTCCGAAGCGAAAAACCGCTTGTTGGCATCGATAGTCGACTTTGTGAGGTTCACGCAGTTCGTCCCCTTGCTGAATTCATCCGCCGGTTCGTTGAAACCGATGTGGCCGTTGTGGCCCAGCCCCAGCAGTTGCAGGTCGATCCCGCCGGACGCCGCGATGATCTCATCATACTCGCGGCAGGCCTTTTCGGCATCGGGCTCCAGTCCGTTCGGGACGTTGGTGTTCGCCTTGTCGATATTGACATGATTGAAGAGATGATCATTCATAAAGTAACGATAGCTCTGGTCGTTGTCGGGAGACAGCCCCTTATACTCGTCCAGGTTGATGCTTTTTACTTTGGAAAAGTCAAGATCTCCCGCCTCATGCTTTCTGACGAGTTCCTCGTAAGCGCCGATCGGCGTGGAGCCGGTCGCAAGGCCAAGTACACTGTTCGGCTTCACCAGAATCTGTGCCGCAATCAGGTTGGCGGCTTTCCTGCTCATATCGGCGTAGTCTTTTGCACGAATTACTTGCATCTTTTTTCCCTCCTCATTTTCTATGCACAGGAAACTTTGAATACACGCATAATTATTTATACAATATCTAGAGGGGTGATTACAATATCTGGGAATAAAAAAGGGACCACTTTCTTCAGAAGAAAGTGGTCCCTTCCTAAAACTACAAATCAGTCGTGGCCTGCCGGCGCATCAAACGTGTCGTAGCGCACGCTGTTCTTGCCGGCCTGCTTGCCCTCGTACATCAGGCGGTCGGCGCGCCGCACGATCTCCTCGGGCGAATCCTGCTTTTTGATGACGGCAAGCCCCAGGGAGACGGTGACCGTGAGCGGCTGCCCGTTGTAAGTAAACTCGCGCTCCGCGACCATCTGCTGGAACTTTTCGCCGAGCTCGTGCATTTCCTCTTCGTTATTGATGGCGCAAATGCCGATGAACTCGTCGCCGCTCCAGCGCCCGATCAGGTCCTCCTGTCTGGCAAAGCGGTGAATGAGCTCCGCCATCTGTTTCAGGACCTCATCGCCCGCCTCGTGTCCGTAGTGATTGTTGAAGTCGCGGAAATCGTCGATGTCCGCAAACAGGACGGTAAAGAGTCTGTCATACCGAATATATTCATGGAATTTGTATTCCAGGAAACTCTGCAGATAGCGGCGGTTCGGAAGCCTCGTCAGCGAATCGTGCATGGAGATCTCCGAAAGCGATTCCACGAGGTTGTCGTTGTACTTGGTGTGGTTTGTCAGGTTGAACACC
>JAGAHC010000061.1 GCA_017627275.1 Lachnospiraceae bacterium | reverse complement strand
AACTCGTGGAAACGGCGGAGCAGAAGATCAGGGAGAAGATGCGCCGCAATCCTTCCGACTGGCGCATCGCCTGGCTGTATATGTATCTGTCCGGAGAATACAATCACCTTCCGGAGGAATAGTTGAGTCACCTGCAGAGCCTGTACGAGAGAGGGACATCCAGCCCTGTTCTGTGGATCGAGGCCTATACCGTTTACCACGGCAATCCCGCGATGATCACGGAACTGGACGATTTTACCCTGCAGACGCTCTGGTATGCGGCAAAACACAGATTCTTAAGCGACGAAGTCCTGCGGCAGATCAACTTCCTTGCAAAGCGCGAAAAGACGTTTTCGGAAAAACTCTTCAAGGTGCTGACGGAAGGCTATGCCGGGACGGAACTGCCTTCGCTCCAGACGGAGACGACGGAGAGCATCTGTTCCCTGCTGATCAAGGGCAATCAGTCCGCAGAGAAGTTCTTCCCCTGGTATCAGAAGGGGGTTGAGAGGGATCTGCAGATCACCCGCCTGTATGAGTATTACATGATGTCTCTTCCCGAGGACTATGACGGGGAGCTGCCCCGCGAGATCCTGATGTATTTTGCCTACCAGACCGACCTTCCGTATGCGAGGACGGCCTATCTGTACCGTTATGTGGACGAACATCGAAACGAGTATCCGGATCTGTTCATGCAGTATGAACAGACGATCAATACATTTACGCTCGAACAGCTGAAACTCACCAGACAGAGCAAAGACCTCGCCTACCTGTATGACCGCTTCCTGACGACCCATGCGCTCGATAAGGAAAGCGCGGAGAAGGCGGCGGCCTGCGTATACAGCTGTGTCATCCGTACGAACCGTCCCGGCATCCGGAAGGTGATCCTCATCTACGACAAAACGGAAGGAGAGGAAAGCTATCCGATCGAGAACGGGACCGGCTACCTGCCTGTTTACGGGGAAGACAATCATATCTTCTTTGAAGACCGTCTGGGGAACCGCTACGCGGCAAGCATTGCCTATACGCTGGACCGGATGATGGATCATGAGAAGCTTGCCACGGTCCTGAGCCATTATCACATCGTCAACGAGCAGTACGACCTGCTGATGATGAATCTTTCGGAAGAACACGTGAAGCTGAATGCCGAGCAGGCGGATCACCTCAGACGCCTGACGCTCGACAACCGGCTCTCCGGCGCCTATTACCACAAGGCCATGGACATCCTGCTTGCCTTCTACGAAGAAAAGGATGCCCTGCGGGAGATGGAAACGCTCCTTGACAGCGCAAAGCCCGAAGACTTCCCGGCATCCATGCGCGGCCGCATGATCCGCTACCTTGTCTTAAGCGAGAAAAAGGAAAAGGCCTACCGGTGGGTCCGTCTCTTTGACACCTATGAAGTGGAGGATGATACCCTGTTCCGTCTCTGCTCGAGGCTGATCGCGGAAAACGAGGCGCCGGAAGAAGACGCGTTTGCGGAGATCACCTTTGAAACGTTTGTCCGCGGAAAGTATGACCAGGACGTGCTGGAATATCTGTCCGAAAACTTTGTCGGGCTTTCGGAAGAACTCGCAGCCGTCAGGAAGGCCATGAAGGGCTTTGACCTTTCCACGGAGGCACTGTCCGGACGGATCCTGGAGCAGCTTCTGTACACGGGAGAGAGCATTCCGGATGAGATGCGCATCCTGCGCGAATATACACAGAGCGAAAAAGACACGGAGTGCGTGACGGCATTTCTCGGCAGAAACGCCCACTATGCGCTCTTAAACGATCATCCGATGCGGCAGGAAGAACTCTCCTTTATCGAGCACTTCGGCAGGGAGGGGATCCCGCTTGCGGATGTCTGCCGGATCGCCTATCTGAAAAAGTTATCCGAGCGGGCGGGAGAATTCACGTCGACCGAACAGGAGGTCGTGCGTCTGTTCCTTTCCGACCTGCTTCGAAAAGGGATCGTGTTCCCGTTTTACCGTCAGTTCATCAGCTTCGTCAGAGAGCTGCAGGCCTATGCCAACGAGACGCTCGTGGAGTACAGGGACAGGACGCTGCGCGGCGGCCCCATCGTCTATCACTATGCCATGGAGGAAGGCGGAAACCGCGGGGCATTCAGGGAACGGGAAATGACGCAGATGTACGAGGGCATGTACGTGACCGGCTTCACCCTCTTCTTCGGAGAGCAGATGCATTACTTCATCACGGATGATCCGGAGGAGAAGAACATCGTGGAGAGCGGGACCATCGGACAGGACGCGAGGATCCCGGAACAGACGGAAGACCGCTTCGGCAGAGTCAATGAGATTGTCTACATGGCAGCCATGCACAGGGATGTGGAGACGCTGTCTGCCATGCGGGACTACGACCATATGAGTTTTCTGGTATCCAAACTGTTTCCGATGACACAGAAGGATTAAACTATGCTGTTTGTAAAAGCGTTTGATAAAGACAGGAAATATCGTGTCGGATTCGACTTGCGGGAGGACTTCTGCCAGATCTCCTACTGTGAGCGCGGCGGCGGGATCGTGACCTTTTCTCAGAAGGAGGATGCGGAGGAATACAATATCCCGACGCTCCTGTTCAAGAAGGCGGGCGTCGATGAATGGTTTTTCGGCCGGGCGGCAAAGGAGCATGCCGGCGATCCGGACGGCACCCTCATCGCGAATCTCCTGGAAGCGGCCATTGCCGATCAGCCGATCGGGATCGAGGGAAGGGACTACGATGCCGTGAAGCTGCTGACACTGTTTCTGGAGAAGTGCTTCAAGATGCTTTCCGGAGCCGTTCCTTCAGCGCGGATCGGCGCCGTGATGTTCACCCTGAAAACGGTGGATGAGCGGGTCGTGAAACTCTTTGAAAAGATCATCCCTGCGCTTCCCCTTCCGGAAGAGACGGTATCCATCGAAGAACATGACAGCTCTTTTTATCACTATATGCTGGAGCAGGAAGAGGAGCTGCGGCAAAAGGACGTGATGCTTTTAGAGTACACGGGACAGGACCGGATGGTCCTTTCCAGACTCACCTACAACCGGAGAACGACACCGATCGTCTCCGTGGTCAAAAATTCGGAATATGTGGGGCTTCCCTATACGTCTCCGCGGGACATGGATATGCAGCTGACCGGCATCCTGCAGCAGGAGCTGGCAGCAGGGAATTTCTCGAGCGTTCATCTGGTGGGAGACGGGTTCGACGGAAAATGGATGCGGGACGCGCTGAAACTTCTGTGCAGAAACTGCCGTGTCTTTCAGGGCAACAACCTGTACAGCAAGGGCGCCTGTGTCTCCGCCTGTTATAAAACGGATGTACCGCAGGAGGAAGAGAGATACTTCTTCCTGGATGATCATAAGCTGCAGGCCAATATCGGCATTGAGGCGACGCACAACGGCACGGAGGGGTATTATCCGCTCCTGGACGCCGGCGTCAACTGGTACGAGGCAAAGCGGGAAGAAGACTTCATCCTGGAAGGGACGGGAGAGATCCGGCTGATCATGATGCCGCTTACGGGCGGCAAGGCGTCGGAGTACACCATCCGCCTGGATGAGCTGCCGGTGCGCGAAGACAGACTGACGCGCATCCGCGTCGCCCTCACACTGGAATCGGAGAAGCAGCTGATGGTCCGTATCAGAGACCTGGGATTCGGAGAGATCTTTCCGTCAAGCAACCTTCGCTGGGAGAAAGGAATCGCCCTATGACAAGAGTACTGGTGGGGTGCGGAAAGCTTTCGGCGACCCCGTATTATCTGGAAAAACTGGAGCACAACCTGTATTCGGTGGAGGAGCTCTGCTACTGTCTGGTGCAGCGCGCGCAGTACCTGGACAACAGCATCATGGATCCGGGACTGGTCTCGTGGCTGGAAGAGGAATGCGAACTGCCGGAACTGGCAAAGGAGCTTAGACCGTTCCTCGGACAAAAGAGACAGCTTTCCGATTTTGTGGCCACGATCCTGCATTATACACGTTATGTTTCGAAGGAACGCGGCGAGGAAACAAGACAGGTGGTCGAGATCGGGGGCGCACTGGAACCGATCGAAAAGGGGATCCGCCATGCGGACGAGCTGGCGGAGAACCAGCATCTGTACCTGGCCATTGCCGAGTATGATGCCGTCTTAAATGCCTATCCCAATCTGGAAGTGACGATGAAGGCGGTGCTGGAGAGGAAGAAGGGCCTGCTCTATGCCAACATGTTCCGCTTCGTGCCCGCTTCGGAGTGCTTTATGAATGCCTACCGGCTGACGGGAGATCCCGAGAGCTATCTGTATTACCTGACGGCCGTACGTCTTACTCTTTCTGAAGAGGAGTATGTTTCCTTTATTGCCGAGCATCCGGAAGCCTATGCCTATTCCATGACGCTGGAGCAGAGGATGCGGGATACGGAAAGCGCCTATGCGGAAGCGGGGATGGAGAGACAGATCGGGCGGCTCACGTCGTTTTACGAAGCCGGGCAGCAGACCAGTTTTGAGATCGAATGCAAGAGAATGGTCGGGGAACTGAAGGCGGACTACCGGAGACAGATCGGGGAATCGTAAACGGAATCCGGCGATTACCGGGAAAGAAACCGGATGATCAGATAACTTAAAACGGGGATCACCACCGTCAGAACGAGGCTCACACGAAACAGCGCGGAACTTTCGGACGTCGAAAGAAGAGCGGCGATGAGCGTCAGGACGTAGAGTCCCACAAGAAGGACGATCGCGATGACGGCAACAATGCGTTTGGGAGTCCACTTGGAATTCATGCTTTCAGTATAGAGAAGTTTTTGCAAAAAAGAAATGAGAAAGTACCATTTTGAAGGTGCCTATCCCTCTCCCGGAGAGATCCGCAAAATGAATGCGGAAAACAGGCACCTGCAAAACTACATTTATCCGGAACGGCTGGCGATCGCGGTGCGCCGCGATGCGTTTACCTTTGACGCGCTCGTGCAGCCGGATATCAGAAGACTGATCCGCCGGTTTGAGGGGATCGACCTAAAACCGGTCATGAACCAGTCGAAGAAAAGAGCGGAAGAAGCAGCCGCGGGCTATGTGGAAACGATCCGGAACTTTGCGGCGAAGGTGGAGGAACTGATGGGCGAGGAAGAGATCCGGCAGTTTGAAACCGACATCCTCTGGGGACGGTACCAGCTGGTGATGGAGTCCGATATGCAGTGGGGCATCCCCTTAAGTCCGTATTACTACCACATCGACCGCAGGAAGAAGATTTGACAAGAGCGCGCTTTTGTGCTATTTTTGTAAGGCTTTCGGCAGTTTGAAAGCAGACAGCAAGCAGAGTTTCCACTCTCACCCGGCGACAAATGCGTTTCCGGAGTTCACAAGGAAAGGATCCCTGTCAAAGGAGTCTTTTTGGAGAGGTGGATGCTTTGCATCCACATTTTTTTTGCGGTAAGGGCCGCAGACACAGGAGGTAGAAAGCCATCAGAAACGACAGAGATCAGTTTCCTGTCAACGAACGGATCCGGGACAAGGAAGTCCGCGTGATCGGAGAAGACGGGAATATGCTCGGTGTGATGAGCACGCAGGCAGCCAGAGCAGCTGCGGAAGAAGCCGGACTTGACCTGGTCATGGTTTCCCCCAATGCCGTTCCGCCGGTTTGCCGCATCATCGATTACGGCAAGTTCAAATACGAACGGACCCGTAAGGAAAAAGAAGCCAAGAAGAAACAGCACACGGTAGAGATCAAGGAGATCCGGATGTCCCCCAACATCGACACCAACGATCTGCAGACCAAGATCAATGCCGCGCGCAAGTTTTTGACCCGCGGAGACAGAGTCAAGGTGACGCTTCGCTTCAGAGGACGCGAGATGGCGCATATGAACGAGAGCGCGCACATCCTGACGGATTTCGCGGCGGCTTTGGAAGACATCGCAATGGTCGACAAAATGCCGAAGGTGGAAGGACGTACCATGAGCCTTTTCCTTGCACAGAAGAAAAACTGATAGAGCTTGTTTACTTGACGAAGAAGGAGGAATAGATATCATGCCTAAAATGAAAACGAAAAGAGCCGCTGCAAAGCGCTTCAAGGTCACCGGCTCCGGAAAGCTTGTCAGATTCAAAGCGAACAAACGTCACATTCTGACCAAGAAATCCACCAAGAGAAAACGGTCTTTAAGACAGCCTACTGTCATTGACGTATCCAACGAGAAGAACATGCGTAAGGCAATGCCTTATATTTAAGGGCTGTCTTAGATTTCATAGAACGGAGGTTTTATCATGGCTAGAATCAAGGGCGGATTAAACGCCAAGAGAAGACATAACAAGGTATTAAAACTGGCAAAGGGCTATCGCGGCGCGCGTTCGAAACAGTACAGGATCGCGAAGCAGTCCGTGATGCGTGCACTGGCATCCTCTTTTGCGGGACGTAAGCAGAAGAAGAGAGACATGCGTTCTCTGTGGATCACGCGTATCAACGCAGCGGCCAGACTGAACGGCCTTTCCTACAGCAAGCTGATGCACGGCTTAAAGCTCGCGGAGATCGACATCAACCGCAAGATGCTCTCCGAGATGGCCGTCAACGACGCCGAAGGCTTCGCGACACTGGCGGAAATCGCAAAATCCAAGATCGCATAATCTGAAAATGGAAGACAAAATGAGTAAACTCATATTTGGAATCGATGTCGGAGGGACCACGGTGAAGTGTGGTCTCTTTGACTATAACGGGGAACTTCTGGAGAGCTTCGAGATCCCGACAAGGACCGAAGATCACGGCAGGAACATCCTGCCGGACATCGCGCAGGCGATCCGTAACAAGCTTGCGGAAAAGGGAGCATCCGTGGCAGACCTGCTGGGCGTCGGTATCGGCGTCCCCGGGCCGGTCGTGCGGGAAAGCTTCGTGCCGCGCTGCGTGAATCTCGGCTGGGGAGGCACCGATGTGGCCGGCGACCTTTCATCCCTTCTGGACGGAACGCGTGTCGTCGTTGCCAACGACGCCAACGCGGCGGCCATGGGAGAATACATAAAAGGCGGCGGCAAGGGCTATAACAGCATGATGCTTTTCACGCTCGGCACCGGTGTCGGGGGCGGTATCATCCTGGACGGCAAGCCGCTTGCCGGCGCACACGGCACCGGCGGAGAGATCGGCCATATCACGGTCAATCCGCAGGAGACGGTAAAGTGTGTCTGCGGCAGACGCGGCTGCATGGAGCAGTACGCTTCCGCCACGGGACTCATCCGTGTCACCAGACTCCTCCTGGAGGAAGAAGACACTCCGTCTCTCCTCCGCGGAGAAGACGTCAAGCTCTCCGCCAGGACGATCTTTGATGCCGCGGAACAGGGAGATGAGATTGCGGACAGGGCAATCGACAGAATGTGCGATGCCTTAGCCCAGGCGATGGGGACGATCGCCAGCACCATCGATCCGGAGGCCTTCTGCATCGGCGGCGGCGTCGCCCGCGCGGGAGAGATCCTGATTGACAGGATCAAAAAGCACTATCCGAAATACACCTTCGGAGATCCCAATGCCATCGAGTTCGTCTTTGCCAAACTCGGCAACGACGCCGGCATGGTTGGCGCCGCAAACCTCATCCTGCGGGACTCCTGAAAACAAAAAGGAACCACTCTTCCCTGAGGAAAGTGGTCCCTCCAACGGCAAAACAAAGGAACCACTTTCTTCAGAAGAAAGTGGTTCCTTTTATTGTTGTTCGTTAGCGTACCGTCTTGTTGATCGTGTCCTGGATCAGGCACATATTCACGACCTGCAGCCCGATCAGGCTGATGATGAGGTACATCAGTCCGGTGTTGCTGCCGCCGCCCTGCAGCCGCTCTGTCTTCTCGCCCATCTTATAGGCCCAGTAGAGGCCGTAGATCCCGCAGGTAATAATCGTAAAGATGACCGCCAGGGCGCCGCTTGTCTCGTTCGCATCTCCGATCAGATCATTCATCTCATCGGTCTCGACCGCCATCCAGTACAGGCCGTAGATCCCGCAGGTAATGATTGAAAGGATGACGCAGAGAGCAATATTCCGGGTCCTGACGTAACTGTTTCTTCCTCTTTCGTCCACACGGGTGTAGGTGTCGGAAGACGTCGTCTGTGAATATGTTTCCTGTGTCGCGCCGGCATCCGCCTGGCTAAAACTTAAAGAGGCTCCGCAATTCATGCAGAATCTCATATCATCGCCGCAATTTGTTCCGCATTTAGGACAAATTTTCATGTTTTCCTCCTCTGTCAGATCGATCGTGTTGACTGCTGTTTTTTTTTCTTTCCGCTATCCATCATAACATTTCCGGGGCCCTTTTTTGTGAAATCTTTTTGAAGTCCGCACAGCCTTGATTTTCCGTCTGACACTGGTTATAATAGCATTCGCGAGTAAAACCTTGCATCGGGGTGTAGCGCAGTTGGTAGCGCACTTCGTTAGGGACGAAGGGGTCGCAAGTTCGAATCTTGTCACTCCGATTGGGCTTAAAGCTAGTGTACATGCAGGCTTTAAGCCCTTTTTCTACTCGATTTTTTGGGTGTTTTGTGTGCGCGTTTCAGCAAGGTTTTCCGATGGTTCAGAAAGAAATGTGACACGAAAATGTGACACGAAACGGGGGAGAGAAATCCCCTACCAGAAAAATCCAGCAGGGGTATTTTTATTTACAGCATTGAATTAAGTGAGACATTGCTTTGTCGGTCAGTATTTCTGACTGATCCTGTAGCGTTTGGAGATATACCTGTTTCATTATCCGGTCGGAGGACCACCCGCCGCGGTGCTGAATGTATGCGTCCGGCATTCCGTGAGCGTGAAGCGTAGACACGCACCAGTGCCGCATATCATGAAATGTAAAATCATCAAGGCCGTTCTTCTGTAACAGTCTTTTAAACGCTTTGTAAATCTGCCGCGGGGTCATTTTGGTTACATATCCCTGTTTCCGGATCTCTGCTATCACTTCTTCCGGCATGTCAACGAACCGGGCGGACTTTTCTGTTTTCGGGATCTCTTTTATTACCCACTTGTGCCGCCTATCTGTAACCATATCTCTGTGAATGTGGATAATGTTGTTCTTAATATCGGACATTTGCAATGGGGATATATAACGAGATCCGGGAGATAATCTGGAAGAAGAAGCGGACGGCGATTGACCTATACGAGATACAGAGACGGCGGAAGAGAGATTGAACGTGTGGCGGCCGTGGCGCACAGAATACAACCGAAAAGAATAGAAAAATAGTAATCAGCGACCGTCGCACTTTCAATACAAGGGGGGAAAGAAGATATACGAAGAACTGATAGTGCGGTTACGAAAAGGGGCAGAAGTCGAGCGGTTACTTGACCAGCTAAATACAGAGGCGATATTGAATGAAGCCGCATACGCAATCGAGGAACTAACCGAGAAGAACAAGCGACTGTATGACGATTTAGGGAGTGCGAAAGCCGCGATAGAGGACGCTTATGTTGCAGGGCGCACATCGACACTAAAAGTATTATCCAGTCTGGACGACCATCAGCATTACAGCGGTACTTATATCAAGTCGCTGTTTAAGTAATAAAAAGACCGCCTACGTCATGCGTGGGCGGGGAGTAACTTGAAAACCGCATATTGCAACGCCTGTTAAAGTTTTAAAAAGTTTTCACAACTTTTTTTAAAAATGATATACAATATTTGTAGAAAGTGTTTACCCTAATAGATTGATGTGCTAAACTGGCAGGACTAGTTTCTTTTGCTGGTATTTGTTTTTTGTTGTAAAACTGTGAAAGGGGGAAAAATGGAAAACATAAAAGAATATCCAAGACTTGATATGTCAAAAATGATTTTCAGCGACAACCACCCCACAACACAGGAGGCACTGAAAGACGTTGTCCCTTTTGAGTGGAGTGATGATGTTCTGTCTGGAAAGAAAAAAATTGAAATCAAGGAGAAGAAAGACTAATGTGCAGAAGGGGTGACATTATTCTTGTTGAAAAGTATAAAAGCCAAGGCGTGGACGTTTCCCATCATTCTTTTGTAGTGATTGATGACAAGGACGGACAGATTAAGGGATTGAATTACGATATAGTTGCTCTTGCAATGTCGTCGTTTAAAGACGAAAAGCAAAAAGAGAAGAAACTTTCATATCCGGGGAATTTTCCAATAACAGCAAATGAGGAAAACGTAGACGGGGGAAATAAGAGGGACGGATATATAAAAGCAGATCAGTTTTATTTCTTTGATAAGAGCAAAATCGAGTTTGATGTCATAGGAGCCGTCACGGTTGAAGCGTTCACGGCTTTGATTGAGTTTATGAATCGGTATTTAGCGGACGGATATAAGATAGAACCAATCACAGACAACCTGTAAACAAGAGGACAAATTATTGATTTCAAGGCGTTGCATTATGCGGCGCCTTTTTTAATGCAAAAATAATGAGTCGATTATGGGGGTAGAAGATAATGACTGACTACAAAGAACTGATAGAAATGCTTAAACGAAAATCACGATTGGAAAAGGCTCTTGAACGATGGCACGTAGCAGAAGCGTTTGACGGTGCTACAGACGCAATCGAGGAACTAACGCGAAAAGTCGAAATGCTTGAAAAACAAATTGATGATGGTGTCGAAGCCGGAAAGAAAGCAATTATAGGCGTTGAGCGATACGTAAGTCAGATTCAAGAAAAGATCAATAGTTTAGACGACCATCAGCACTATTCGGGGAGATACATAAAGTCAATTATGGGGGTGGAAGAATGAATGGCTTAATACCCTCATACTTACAAGGCCATTGTACCCTGCGGTGTTATATTTGCGAACCCATTGGCAAAGCAAACCGGAATAAATACCTGCTTTTATTGAGACTTCAGAAAAAGATTTTCCGGCAATTACCTGAGAAACGAGTTCATATTTGTCTTTGGCAGTCCATACCCTGTGTCCAACACTGTGTTTAAGCACTTCCGGGCCATTAGCATCTACTAAGCGCACCCAGAGTCTAATCTTTTTGTGGAAGTACTCTTTGGAAAGTCCATCTGGAGTTTCTGGATACAATCCTTGAAGATACAACTCAACGCACTGCATTTTGAATTCATATGAATACCGCATAGAAAAACCCTCCTTACTGGTTGTCCAGTAAAGAGGGTACATATCACTGGAGAGTGGTTCCTTATTTTCAGTCTACGAGGCCGGTCACACCCTGGTTGACGTTGTTGGCGGCGATCATCCAGATGTAATCATCCTCGAGGGATTCGTTCTTGGCAACGGGAAGCTCCCCGTCTTCATACTTGGGATACTCGTCGGTCGCCTGCAGGAAGGTTCCGTGGTCGGCTTCCGCCGTCCATTCCTGGACACCGGTCTCGGGACCGGTGGTGGTGAGGTACAGGGGGCCGTGATAGTATCCTTCGGAGAATTTGCCGATCACGTTCGTGGTGGTGCGGCGTTTCTGATACTGCTCATCAAAGCTGATGTGTTCATGTCCGTCCCCGTCCGGAAGGTTGTTCTTCCAACTGCCGGCATAGCTGTGATAGGTAATGCCGTTATTCCTGCGGGAATAGGCGCCGTTTTTGATGAAGATCTGGATCCAGGTGCCGTTTCCTTCACGGAGTCCGTTCACGAAGTCGCCGTAGTAGTAGCGGTCATAGCCGTAGACGGCCAGTCCCTTGCCGTTGGGTGTCCCGTCCGCAAGCGTTTCCCCGATGTAGTAATAATCGTTGGTGCCGTTCAGCATCTGCGATACGTAACGGTAGCGGGGAAGGCGGATGAGATCGTCCACGGCCGCAAGGTTATAGGATTCCCAATAGGAGAGCAGTTCTTCCATCTGGTGTTCGATGGTCTCCTGAGACTTCGGATAGAAGGACTGGTAAGCAAGCTTGATCGGCGCCACGTTTTCGTTGACGCGGAACGCGATCGAAGTCTCGTTGTTGATGTTCCTTGCCGGCAGGCGCTCCTCCTTCTCGATCGGCGCCGGTTTGTTCAGTTCCTCCGGGGTGGCCTTCGGAGCATAGACACGCTTGCCGGGAACGGTATTGCTGATCTGCGGCGTTTCTTCCGCAGAAGCTTCTTCTGCGGATGCTTCTTCGGAAGCCTCCGCTTTCTTATCGTCCTCAGTTGTTTCTTCCTCTGCCTTTGCAGCCTCTGTGGATTCTGCCGCTTCCGCAGAACTGTCGGCTTCCGCAGACTCAGTAGATTCCGCGGCTTCCACAGATTCTGTCGCTGCCGCCGATTCCGCTGCTACGGCTTCTTCCGAAGAAACCTCCTCCACAACGGCCTCTTCGGATGCTACAGGCGCGTTATCCTTTTCTTCTTTCTTTCCGCAGGCCAAAAGTCCTGCAGCAAGTGTTGCGATCATCAGAAATAGTAACCATCTTTTTTTCATACGGTCGGTTCCTCCTCGTATTATAGTGTATAGCCAATCTTTACCTGTTCTTGGTAAAAGGCTATGCTGTTATGGATGCTGTGGATCAGTAAGCTCCTCCTACCGCTTGACGGTTTGTGAAAGGGTCTGACCACAGCCTCCTGCTACTTT
>JAGAHC010000060.1 GCA_017627275.1 Lachnospiraceae bacterium | reverse complement strand
TTGGACGCCTTCATGTCGCTCAAGAGGGAGAAGCGGTTCTCCTCCAGCTGCTGCAGGGATTTCTTGCGCAGGATGACCAGGTATTTGTCCTTTTCCGTCTTGCTGCAGATGCCGTCCACCGACGACACATAGCGGTTGACCATCCTGTCCAGCACCCCGCCGAAGAGAGAACGGTTCTCGTCGGGCGTGGATTCCATGACCTCGTCATAGTTGTCGATGTAGATCAGGCCGATCACGAGGGAGGAGTCCTCGACTTCCTGCAGCGCCAGCTGTTCCGCCGTCTCGTCAAAGAGGTAGAGCGCCGTCAGCGCCTCCCTGCCGCCCGTGTCGATGATCTCGTTCTTGTCCGACAGGGAATCCATCAGGACCCTGGTCAGCTTCGCCTTGTAATACAGGCCCTCGATCTCTAACGGGATGCCGACTTCCGCCTTTTCCTCGGTCGGAAGGTCGGTCGGTTTGATCTCCGGGAACAGGGTCGTGATGCCGCCGTGATAGGTCTTTTCCCGGCCCACCAGCTTTTCAAAGGCCTCGTTCATCCAGATGAAATTGCCCTTCTCGTCCAGCATGGCATACGGCAGCTGCAGGTTCTTTAAGAAACTGTTCTGCAGTGACCCGTACTCCGTGGCAAAATTCACCATCTCGTTCAGGATGGTGGCCCGGCTTCCCAGGTAGAGGTAGCCCGCCACGACGAAAAAGACGATCAGAAAGAGGCTTAAGACCAGTCCCGAAGGCCAATGCATAACGTAGATCAGAATATTGGCAATGATCAGGATGATCCCCAGCTTCAGAGGGGACGTAAAGTATCCCGCCAGCTTTCCCTTGAATTTAATATTTGTCGTATTCATATTTTTTCACACCAAAAAAACGCGTTTAGGCGACCGCCGTTTTATCCGGCCGCCGGCGCACAAAAATACAGGATATATTATAACATAAAGAAAAGAGACAGGATTCTCCCGTCTCTTTCTTTGTATTTCATTGTTTTTCCGATCAGCGCTCGAAATAAGGCATGATCGCCATGTGTCTGGCGCGTTTGATGGCCGTGGTGACCGCTCTCTGGTGCGTCGCGCAGGTGCCCGTGATGCGGCGGGGCAGGATCTTGCCGTTTTCAGACACATACTTGTGCAGATTGGCGGCATCCTTGTAATCGATGGTGCTGTTCTTGCCGCAGAACGCGCAAACTTTTCTCTTTCTATGGAATCCGCCGCGCTTCTTGAACGGTGCGTCCGGTCTTCCTTCTGCTCTGTTAAATGCCATGATACTTATCTCCTTGTACTGAAATCGGATCTATCCGTCAGGTAAAGGGCAGTTCTTCGTCGATGCCATCGGGGATATTCATAAATCCGTCGATGGATCCGCCCTGGTCGCCGCTTCCGGAAGGAGCGCCAAAGGAGCCGCCGTCGAAGCCCGCGTTTCCGCCGGCGTTCTTGGACTCTGCGAACTCCTGGTCTTCCACGACTACGTCGGTGGTGTAGACCTTCACACCGTCCTTGTTGGTGTAACTTCCGGTCTGGATCCGGCCGCTGACCGCGATCTTGGTTCCCTTATGCAGGTACTTTTCCGCGAACTCGCCGGACTTGCCAAACGCCACACAGGAGATGAAATCGGCCGTGTTCTCGTCGCCGTTTCTTGCGCGTCTTCTGTCCACCGCAAGCGTGTAACGGGCGATCGCCATCGGGTTGTCTCCCTGCGTATATCTGACATCAGGATCTCTGGTTAAACGTCCCATCAGGACTACTCTGTTCATATCTTCCTCTACTTTCTGTTACGCTTCGTCTTGCTTCACGCACAGATAACGAAGGACATTGTCCATGATGCGCATGCGGCTCTCGATCTCTGCGATGGCTTCACCCGAAGCATCGAACTTGAGAAAATAATAAAAGCCTTCGTCCGTTTTCTGGATCTCGTACGCAAGCTTTTTCTTTCCCCACTCTTCGATTTCTCCGAGGGTGCCGCCAAATCTTGTGATGAGTTCCTTGCAGTTCTCAACGACCGCACTTCTTGCTTCATCATCGATCTGCGCATTCACAACAACGGCTAACTCGTACTTGTTCATGCTTTCTACCTCCTTTCGGTCTTAAGGCTCTTACCCTGCGGTAAGAACAAGGAAAATTCCGGAGTTTGCGCTCCGGTCATGGATTGTCTCCACGGACATCTATCGTAACACACGAAAATAGCGCCCGCAAGGAGATTTTTACGATTTATTCTGATTCCGTTCTCTTGCCTTTTCGAACTTCTTTTTGGTTTTCCGGTAGCGCTTTAAAAAGATCACGCCGAGCGTCAGCACAAAGAGCAGGAATGTGATGATGCCCGTGAGAACGGGATGCGCGTCCGCCGCGGCCTGCGGCGCCTCTTCCTGCGCCGGGACAGCTGTCTCCGCCGAGACCTCGTCCGCGCTGAAATATCGGAATTCCTTATTGTTTATATTGGTCAAATCCGTCTCCCCCTTTACGAAAAACTGCTTTAAGCATCTTTTTCAGAAGCAAGATCCCGTACCTTGACGGCGGGGTTCCCCGCCCAGATCTCGCCCGCCGGGACATCCTTTGTCACGACGCTTCCCGCGCCGATGACGGCACGCGCGCCGATCGTGACGCCCTTTAATACGATGGTCCCCGCGCCGATGAACGCGCCTTCTTCGATCACGATGGGCGCTGAAGTGCCGGGCGCCTCGTAAGATTGCACCCTGCTCTCATAATCCAGCGGATGGAAGTCCGTATCCCAGAACTTGCAGCCGCCGCCGATCATGACGTGGTCTTTTACGGTGATGGAGAC
>JAGAHC010000059.1 GCA_017627275.1 Lachnospiraceae bacterium | reverse complement strand
GCTGCAGGCGTGGAAGTCTGCGGTGTCGAAGTCTGGCCCGTGATCGTCTTGATGGCGTTCACCTCCCAGGTATCCTCGCTCTCCCACGGTTCATTGCTTCTCTCGCGGATGCTGCCCGTGTAGGCGTCGATCTCGTAGTCGTACTCCGCAACGCCTTCCACATAGAATTCCACATCGTAAATGATCTTTCCGTCATCCCGGTCCTGTTTGGCCTTGCTGAAGATGACGCCGCCCGCTTTCTGACCCGCATCGGACAGCGCGATCTCCTTGGCCTTCTCAATGCCGATCATGGACTGCGTCACGGTACCGGCCGACGGCGTTGCCGCCGGTTTTGTACTTCCCGTCTGGGTCTTATTCTGATTCTGCGCAGTGCCGGACGTCGTCTTCTGGCCGGTCGCCGCCTGCGGCTTCTGTGCGGCGGTCTCTCCGGAAGCGACCTTGTTATAAAAATCATCCCGGATCTCTGCTTCCTTTTTCAGGATCTGGCCCGTCGCCGCATCGATCTCGTAATCGTAATCCATTTCGTTCGTATAGAAATCGACTTCGTAATAGGCTCTTCCGCGTTTGAATTTAAACTTTACCTTTTCAACCGTAACATCTTCCGCCACAACATTCGCATCGTTATACGCAAACGTACAGGCCGTATCCTCTGTAATGGAATTGCTCTGCGCGATCTGCCCGGCTGCGTAAACGCCGAGACTTCCCGCTGCCGCAACGGAAAGGAAGATGCCGAGTATCATTGCCGTTTTTCTCATCTTCTGTTCCTCCTCTTCATCTGTTATCTCCTGCGATCGATCTGTGCTCATCCTAGCAGGCAAGAATGAAAAGAAAATGAATGATCTACGCTTTTTTGAAAAACACAGTGAAGACGCTGCCTTCTCCGAAAATGCTGTCCACCCTGATCTCCGCTTCGTGGAGTTCTACGATCCTCTTCACCATCGCAAGACCCAGTCCCGTTCCTCTTGTCGTCCGGGACGCGTCACTCCGGTAAAAGCGGTCAAAGATCTTCGAGAGGTCTTCTTCCTTCATGCCGATCCCGTCATCTCTGACGCGAAGCACGGCGACATGCGCGCCGTCCTGAATATCTTCTTCCAGCGTGACCAGGATATGTCCGTTTTCTTTCCCGTACCGGTAGGCATTGCTGATCAGGTTCTGGATGAGGCGTGAAAGAAGCATGGCGTTCCCTACCACAAAAAGATCCGGTACGATCTCCCAGGTAAGGGAAATGCCTTTCTCCGCAATGCGCATCATCTGCTCGGAGATCTCCAGCACGAGGGCGGACAGATCCGTCTCCGCCATCTCATACTGTCTGTTGGCCTGATCCATTCTGGTGTAATCGAGCATGTCTTCGATCAGGCTGCTCATACGGGCCTCCTGGCGTTTGATGACATCAAACCCTTCTCTGTATTCCTCATTCGTCCTGTCTTTTTCCAGGATATATTCCGTCTCCGCCCGGATGACGGCCATCGGGGTACGCAGTTCATGGGAGGCGTCCGAGGTAAATCTTCGTTCCGTTTCAAACGCCCGGTCAAGGCGTTCGATCATCTCATTGAAAACATTGGCCAGCCGCGTGATCTCATCGCCGCTGTCGTTGGTTTCGATTCGCTGTTTTAAGTCATTCCTGCCCGAAATGCTTTCCGCCGTTTTTTCCAGTTCCCGTAACGGGGCCAGCATCTTCCCTGACAAAAAATACCCGGAAGCGATCGCCGCGATGACAAGGAAGGGCAGGAAAAAGAGAGATACGCTCGTGATCTGCCCGAGTTTTGCAATGTTGTCCTCTTCAGAAACGATGCCGCGGACCCAGACCGTTTTTTCTTCCTCCAGGTTCAGCTTCCGGTCGTAGATGTTGTAATCCATGTTGTTGTGGGAGAGTTTCCAGAGTCTGGTCTCGGCAAAGGGAATGCGGTCCGTTTCGAGCGCGAGCGGGTTCTCGCCGTAGAGCATCTCGCCCGTCTGCGTATAGACGGCCGAGTTCACGTCGTTCACGGTGTTCATGAAGTCCTCGTCGATCTTGATGTAACCGTCTTCGAATTTGACATAGATGAAGTGAACGGCCTCTTCCTCCGAATCCTCCTCCATGCTTTTGACATACCAGATGTTATCGGCGTTGGCTTCGACCACGCCGAACAGATAATCCCTGACCGTACTGCGAAGGACCACGCTTCCCGCCAGACGAATCGTCAGAAAGGTAAGCCCCACCAGCAGGACGAGCACCACTCCGAACCAGACGGTTATACGAAAACGAATCGATTTGTTCTTCATGCCTCCTGTCAGTCCGCGCTGAGCGTGTATCCCACTCCCCGCACGGTGCGAATGAGTTTTTTATCAAATCCGTCGTCGATCTTTCTGCGCAGATGACTGATGTAGACATCGACCACGTTGGTGCCGCCCTCATAATCATAGTTCCAGATATGGTTCTCGATCCTGTCTCTGGAGAGAGCGATCCCCTGATTATGCATAAGGTATTCGAGAAGCGCAAATTCCTTCCCGGAAAGCGGGATGTCCTTTTCGCCCCGTCTGACCCGATGTGCGACCAGGTCCATGACCAGATCGTCCGCCGTCAGGACGCTGCCCGCATGATCGGAATCGCGTCTGACCATCACGCGGACCCTGGCTAAGAGCTCACTGACGGAAAACGGCTTGATCAGATAGTCATCCGCGCCGGCATCGAGACCTTTTACCCTGTCCGATACAGCATCCCTGGCTGTCAGAAACAGGACCGGCACATGATTCCCGGCTGCCCGGATCGTCTGCAGGATCTCCATCCCGCTTTTGCCGGGCATCATGATATCCAGGATGGCTGCGTCGTACTCCGTGTTCTCAAGATAATACAGCGCATCCTCCCCATTCAGGCAGGAGTCCACACTGTAACCCTCTTCAGTGAGTCTTCTTGTCACGATGTGGTTTAAATCGGGTTCGTCTTCAGCATATAAGATTCGCATAGTATCCTCCTTTATGAATAAGTATTCATCAAAAGGATATCAACTAAACATTAAATTTTAATGAAACCGCTCGCGGGAACGTTTTTCTTCCGGTTTTTCCCCGATCTCTCCCGCCTGCTCCAGCGCCCATTTGGTCATGGACGGCCCGAACAGTTCATAGACGAGCACCGAAAAGAGGATGATATTCCGGATCAGGACCGCCTTTTCTCCCCCGAGCGCCTGTGCCGTCAGTACCATGCCGAGCGCGACACCCGCCTGCGGAAACAACGTGATCCCCAGGTATTTGACGATGTTCTCCTCACAGTGCATGCGCAGGGCGGAGATCCTGGCGCCCAGGTATTTTCCGGCGCAGCGCACGAGCACATAGAGCACACCGATAAAAACGACGATCGGCTGACGGAAGACCCGCAGGTCCAACGATGCGCCCGAAAGCACAAAAAACACGGCATAGAGCGGCGCCGTCCACTTGTCGCAGCGCGTGAACATATCGGAAGCGTATTCACTTTTGTTACAGAATACCGTTCCCGCCGTCATGCAGACAAGGAGTGAGGAAAAGGAATAATGAAGATCTCCGTGCGACCACTCCACGGCGGAGATCGCAATGGTCAGAAGGACAAACGAGATGACCATGCTGAGACGGTTGGCATTGGAAAAGAAAAGCTTTTCGATCTCCGCAAGGACCGCTCCCATCGCGGCGCCCAGCACGATCGAAAGCATGATCTCCATGACCGGATTGACAAAGAGCGTGGTCTGGTTCATGACGCCGCCGTCGAGCGCCTGCGCCACCCCGAAGGAAATCGCAAAAATCATCAGGCCCACCGCATCATCCAGCGCAACGATCGGCAAAAGCAGTTTTGTGAGCGGGCCGTTTGCCTTGTACTGTCTGACGACCATGAGTGTGGCCGCCGGCGCCGTTGCCGTGGCGATCGCTCCCAGCGTCACCGCGACCGAAAGCGGGAGCGTCTCTTCTCCCAGCACAAAGTGCAGCCCCACAAACGCCAGATCGACCAGAAGGGCCGTAAACGCCGCCTGCGCGATGCCGATGACGGTCGCCTTCTTCCCGGTATGCTTTAACTCGCTGAGCTTGAATTCGCTGCCGATCGAAAAGGCGATAAACCCGAGCGCCGCCTCGTTGATGAGCCGCAGCGACTCCACTTCCTCCATGGTCTGAAAGCCGAGTCCCGGCACCGGGATCCGGCCGATGCCGAAGGGCCCGACCAGGAGTCCCGCAATCAAAAAGGCCGTCACGTCCGGAAAATTCATGTGCAGTTTCTTAAACAGTCTTGTCATCATCAGCCCCGCAAAAAGGGCTGTCGCTACCGCGATAAAAGTCTCCATGTCGTTCTCTCTTTTCTGCAAAAAATTTTCATAAAAAAAAGGAATGCGCTTTCACGCATTCCCTTTATTATGGACTCTTTCTTTTGAAATGCAAGCCTCTTTTACAGGCGCATGATCCGTTCAATCGTTTCGTTGATCATCCGTCTTTGCCCCGCCTCGTCCGTAT
>JAGAHC010000058.1 GCA_017627275.1 Lachnospiraceae bacterium | reverse complement strand
TCCTGACTCTGGAGGAAGAGTACCGCGCCCTCTTTGGCAGAAACCTCACCCTGGGCCGCCTCTCCGAAGCCGTCATCGCACCGCTCTGCCCCGACCGCGGCCAGTGCGTCGGCTACGACGAGAACCTCGGCGCCAGCGTTTACCTGGAGAACGACCTCCAGATGCTCAACCGCATCCAACCGTAGAAGGAAATAAGGAGAAGCCATGTATTTCTACCGAATCGGCAATAAAACCTGTATCAGCTTCACGGAGCGCAGGAACCTGCAGCCTGCGACGGGAGAGGAGCGCAAGACGCCGGAAGTTTTTCTGTTTGACCGAAAAGGCGACAAGGCCCGCGCCTCCTTTGCCGTGACGGACGTGAGCCTCCTGCAGCAGGAGAGCGAGGGCGCGTTCTGGCTTTCCGAAGGGAAGCTGAAAGAAGCGGCCGCGCAGTCGAAGGTCCAGGCGGAGAGCCTGCCCGAAGAAGTGCAGGAAGCTGTCCGCAGCGGGAAGTTGATGGCGATCAACGCGGAGCATCCGCAGTCGCTCGAGATCCTGCAGGGAGAGAAGCGGTTCGACTTCCGGGAGGGCGCGCCGAAAAAGCACGTCCACATCCTGGCGCTGGGCGACGTGGGAAGCCATCTTCTCACGGGCCTGCATCTCCTCGGCGGGGACTGCATTTCGGACATCGGGATCTATGATATCGAAGAAAAAAACATGAAGCGCTGGGAGTTCGAGGTCAACCAGATCGCCTACCCGTGGGACTATGACAGGCTGCCGGCCGTGCACCTCGTCCGCGAGGAAAACCTTTTTGACTGCGACGTCTTTATTTTCGTGGCGTCCGCGGGCATCCCGCCGGTCGACTCCGGCGTGCAGGATGTGCGCATGGTGCAGCTCGAAAAAAACAAGGCGATCATCACGACCTACGCCAGGCTCGCGCGGGAAAGGGGATTCCGCGGGCTGTTCTGCGAAGTGGCAGACCCCGTCGATCCGCTCGCGCAGGCCGCCTATTACGCAAGCAACACCAACGATCAGGGCGTCTTTGACGGCAAGGGACTCCTGCCGGAGCAGATCCAGGGCTACGGCCTCGGCGTCATGAATGCCCGCGCCGCCTACTATGCCAGGAAGGATCCGCGCTTTTCCTCCTTCCTGATTCAGGGCCGCGCCTTCGGCCCGCACGGGCAGGAACTCGTCATCGCCAATTCCATCGCCGCCTACGATGACGCGCTTTCGGGGGAACTCACGGAAAAGGTCGTCGGCGCCAATCTGGAAATGCGTTCCCTCGGCTTCAAGCCCTTTGTCGCACCCGCGTATTCCTCCGGCGCCATTTCCATCCTGGAAACGCTGCGCGGCAAGTGGCACTACGGCTCCGTCTTTTTCGGCGGCATTTACATGGGCGTGAAGAACCGCTACACATCCTGCGGCCTCGAGCACGAGATCCTGCCGCTGCCCGATGCGCTGTACGCGCGCATCGCCGCGGCCGAAGCCGCCCTCCACGCTGTTTAATATGGGGAACCACTGTCCCTGAGGAAACTGGTTCCGTTTTCGGGAACCAGTTTCCTCAGGGACAGTGGTTCCTTCCATTTCATAAGGACTGAGACATGAAGCAAAACGATCCGAACATCTTATGCCTGTGGCCGGAAGCAGACGGCGCGGAAGCAAAGAGCACGCGGCGCCTGCAGACGATCGTGCGGCCGATCCTTGCGCAGGAGGAGACAGAGATACTATCCGAGAGCAGGCAGATAGAGGATACTCTCAAAAAACTGACAGAAACGTCAGAAATGACCATCCTTCTGTTCGTGCTGGATCTGCAGGAAGACGGCGTAAGCCTCGGCGCAGAGAAGCTCCTGCGTATGCTCAGGCACACGGCGGTGAAGCAGGACAGGTGCCTCGCGGGAATCATCGTCGACTGCGACAACGCAAATTATACCAAGGCGGAGGCCACGCGTTTCGTGCAGGCGGCAAACGCCGCGGGTATCAGCTTTCCGGGCGCACCGCTCGTAGAGGCGACAAAGGACCTGAAAAATTTTTCCATCCGCGCGCGTAACGCGCAGACAACGAGAGAGGAAGCTTACGCGGACAGCGTGCGCATGCTCCTTTCCAGACTGCGTAAGACGGCAGAGGAGCTGCAGGCGCAGCCGCGTGAAAATCCCCGCAGCATCCTCGCGCTCCACGCCTCGAGCCACGAGACGTCGAACACCTACGCCCTGTTTGAAAAAGTAAAACAAAAGATCCTGCAGGAAGCGCCGGACACCGTGATCGAGGAGATCGGGCTCCGCAACGGGACCCTGCAGGACTGCTCCGGCTGCCCTTACAAAATGTGCCTGCACTTCGGGGAAAACGCGAGCTGCTTCTACGGCGGCGTCATGGTGGAGGAAGTGTACCCCGCCCTCAGGCGCGCCGACACGGTGCTGATGATCTGCCCGAATTACAATGACGCGCTCTCGGCGAACCTCGTGGCCTTCATCAACCGGCTTTCCTCGCTGTACCGGGTGGAACCCTTCTTTGACAAGGCGCTCTTTTCCATCATCGTGTCCGGCTATTCCGGCGGCGACATCCTGGAAAGACAGCTGATCTCCGCACTCAACATGAATAAGGGCTTCTTCCTGCCGGGCCGTTTTGCCCTCGCGGAACGCGCGATGGAACCGGGGGAAGCAGCGGCCTTAAAGGGCATCGACGCGCGGTGCGGAGCCTTTGCGGAAGGCATGCTTAGGCTTCCTTTTCTGCGCTGGTCAACGGACGCGAAATCTGGTATTATTAAAGCACAAACAACAAAATACAATTTGTAACTCTGTGATGTAGACGAAGATCAAAGTGTATTACAGGGGGTATGCAAAGTGAAACGTGACAGACAGACGGCGATCCTTCGAATGATCAAAGACGAAGAAATCGGCACCCAGGAGGAGTTGGCGGAACGCCTGCGCGCAGCCGGATACAGTGTTACCCAGGCAACGGTATCCAGAGACATCAGAGAATTGTTTTTGACCAAGGTCACCATCGGCGGCGGAAGACAGAAGTACACCGTGATGCGTGAGCACGGCCCCAATATGGAAGAGAAGTACACCCGCGTTCTGCGGGAGGGCCTGGAAGAGATCGTCGCGGCACAGAACATCGTTGTTCTGAAGACAGGTGTGGGCATGGCTATGGCAGTCGCGGCCGCCGTCGACGCTTTTCCCATCGACCAGATCGTCGGCAGCGTAGCCGGGGACGACACCATTCTGGTGGTCACCCACTCTGCCGAAGAAGCACAGATCGTCAAGAAAAAACTCGAAGAAATCCTTTCCTGAATCATTACGACAGCAAGGCGTGGCGGAGGTCAACAACCCGCTCATCCATCCCCTCTGCCACGCTTTTGACTGTGCTGGTCAGCACAGATACGGAGTTGAAAGAGAAAGCCTCCTTTCAACTCTTTTTTTTTGCACCCGTGATCCGCGCCGCTGTTTATGTAATCTTTCGCGCAAAGTGTTATAATGTTCCTCGAACTTCTGAGGGATTTACGGCGTGTAAAGATTCAGAAAACCCGAAAATGAACAGGGGGAAAACAATGAGAGAGATCATACTTGGCAGCACGGGGATCCGCTCACCGCAGAACGCGTTCGGCGCGTTGCCGATTCAGCGGATCAGCGAAGCGGACGCGGTGTACCTTCTGCAGAAGGCACTTGACCACGGCATGACATACTTTGACACGGCCCGCGCCTATACAGACAGCGAAGAAAAAATGGGCGTCGCCTTTCACGACCGGCGCGATAAGATCACCATCGCGACGAAGTCGCAGTCCAAAACACCGGACAAGGTCCGGGCCGACCTGGAACAGTCGCTGAAAAATCTGCAGACCGATTACATCGACGTCTACCAGTTCCACTGCGTGGATCAGTGCTATAAACCGGGCGACGGCACGGGCATGTATGAGGAAGTGCTGCGCGCCAAGGAAGAGGGCCTCATCCGCCACATCGGCATCACTGCGCACAAGATCCACATTGCGGAAGAGATCGTGGAAAGCGGCCTCTACGAGACGCTGCAGTTCCCCTTCAACTATTTAACGAGCGAGCGGGAGATCGCACTCGTCAACCGCTGCAAGGAAAAGAACATCGGCTTCATCTGCATGAAAGGCCTGTCCGGCGGGCTTCTTACGAACAGCAAAGCCTGCATGGCCTTCATGACGCAGTTCGATAACGCGCTTCCGATCTGGGGCATTCAAAAGGAAAGCGAACTGGACGAGTGGCTGTCCTTCTTTGACAAAACGCCGGAGATGGATGACGAGATTAAGGCCGTCATCGAAAAGGACCGCGCGGAACTCACCGGCGAATTCTGCCGCAGCTGCGGATACTGCGCGCCCTGCACCGTCGACATCCAGATCAGCCAGTGCGCCCGCATGTCGCAGCTGGTGCGCCGCATGCCGTCACAGGACTGGCTCACCCCGCACTGGCAGGAAGAGATGATGAAGATCGAAAACTGCGTGGACTGCGGCGTGTGCATGACCAGATGCCCGTATGAACTGAAGATCCCGGAACTGCTGCGGAAGAACCTGGCCGACTACAAGAAGATTCTCGCCGGCGAAGTGAGCGTGTCGTAAGTCTATGAAAATTTTCGCACTGATCCTGTTTATACTGATGTATGTCGTGATGATCGCGAAGCAGCAGTATCGCAATCACGCGGCCTTTGCGATAGCGGTCATCTACATCCTCACCGGCATCCTTCCCCTCGGGAAGATCCTGTCTTCCATCAACTGGAACGTGTTGTTCATGTTGTCCGGGACGATGATCCTGGTCGACTACTTTATCGCATCCCGTATGCCGAACGCGCTCGCGGACTTTCTGCTGGATCATTCGAAAAACGTCATGATGGTGACGATCTTCATGTCGCTCTTTTCCGGCATCATCTCCGCTTTCATCGACAATGTTGCGACCGTTCTGATGGTCGCGCCGGTCGGCCTTGCCATTTGCAAGAAGCTGAACATCTCGCCTGTCCCGATGGTTTTGTCCATCGCCGTTTCGTCGAACCTTCAGGGCGCGGCGACGCTTGTCGGAGACACGACTTCCATTCTGCTTGGTGACTACGCGAAGATGGATTTCTTAAGTTTCTTCTTCATGCACGGAAAGCCCGGCATCTTCTTTGCGGTGGAACTCGGCGCGATGGCGACCATCCCGATCATGGTGTTTTTGTTTCGAAAAGACAGGGATCCCATCGACGTAAAAGAGAGGACCGAGGTCACGAATTACGTGCCGACCATCTTCCTGATCGCCATGGTCGTTGCCCTGATCGTCGCTTCCTTTATTCCGAATAAGCCGGATATCACGAACGGCATCATCTGCCTGACGCTCGCCTTTATCATGATGGGGCTGGATTATCTCCGCGCCTATTTCAAGGAAAAACGCACGGGGAAAGACGCGCGGACGCACATTCCCACCGCGCTCAAAAATGTTGACATGGAGACGCTCGCCCTGCTTGGCTGCCTCTTTATCGTCATCGCCGGCATCACGGAAGTCGGCATCGTAAGTGATTTCGCGGACTTCATCGTGCGGGTGGGCGGCAACAACCTCTTTGTCCTTTACACGGTGATCGTGTGGGGATCGGTCTTTATTTCGGCGTTCGTGGATAACATCCCCTACGTCGCGACCATGCTTCCCGTCCTGTCCGCCGTGACGGGGACGCTCGGCATCGAACCCTACCTCCTGTACTTCGGCCTTCTGTCCGGCGCCACCCTCGGCGGCAATCTCACGCCGTTCGGCGCTTCCGCCAACATCGCCGGCGCAGGCCTCTTGCGCAAGCACGGCTACGAGGTCACCTTCAGGGACTTCGCCCGCATCGGCATCCCCTTCACCCTGACTGCCGTGATCGTCGCGTACATCTTCCTCTGGCTCGTCTGGACGTAAAGGGTGTGTCAAAGGGTGTCAAAGGGGACGGTTCTCTTTGACACACTCCGGGACCAGTTTCCTCAGGGACAAGTGGTTCCTTTTATTGATCATAAAACCTATCATACAAACTATCATAAAACCTATCATAATTCCGGAATCTTTTTTGCAAAATACTGCTTACAACACAGTTTGTACGGTTTATTACAGGTGTCGGATCTGACAACTTTAATATAAGAAAATACAGATAACAAAAACAGAAGCCTTAATAAGAAGGAGTCAGAATGCGTAAAACAGCTTTGGCACTGTTGTTATCGATCGTTATGGCAGCAGGATCGGTTCTTTGTCCTGCTATTTCTTTGCCTGTTCTCGCGGAGGCGGAGAATACTGCGGAAGCGACCGTGGCGGAAGCCCCGGCTGAGGAAGCTCCTGCGGCGGAAGTAAAACCTCAGGAAGAAAAAAGTGCGGAGCCGACACCGGCAACTGCGACACCTGAAGCTGCCGCCCCGGAAGCAACCGCTGCACCGGAAACCGCCGCATCGGGGGATGTCACAGTACCCACGACAGTGGACCAAGTCGCGGCAGAGGAACAAGTCGGGGCAGAGGAGCCAGCCGCGGCAGAGGAACCCATAGAAGAGAATCTTTCCGCAGAAGAGCAGGCTTCCGTTGAAGTACAGCCTTCCGCAGAAGTTCAGCCGGCAAGTGAAGAGCAGCCTCCTGTCGTGATCGAAGCGGAGACCGAGGCAGAGACCGAAGCAGAAGCTGCAACAGAAGCAATCGAAGCCGAAGCAGCCAAAGCAACCAAAGCGGCAGCGCCGGAGCCTGCGCCCGCCCAACCGGCGCAGCAAAAAGCAAAGACAAAACCCGCCGCGACGAATGAGAGCAAGGCGCCCGCCGCTCTGACATCGAGCGCCAAGGCTGCACCCGCAGCGTCTTCCTCCACTACGGAAGAAGTCGCGGACTTCGAAGCCCTGCGCACATTAATCCAGAACGACGCGGACGCGAGAACAAGCGGGCTTCGCAGCACGGATGCCGTGCTCACGCTCAAACTGACCGCGGACATCACCGGCGCGAACACGCCGGTCACCATCGTCGACGGCCAGAAGATCGTCCTAAGCGGCAACAAGGTCATCGAGGCAACGTCCTCTCAGAAACTTTTCTACATCACAAACGGCGGCCAGCTGACGCTCACCGAAGCGACGCTCAAAAAAGCGGGCGTGGAAGTCGGCGCCGGCGGCACCTTCATCATGGAAAGCGGCAAGATCACCGGCAATACGTCCGCTTCCGGATCAGAAGACGGTGTGGCCGTGAACGTTTCCGGGACGGGCGCGACCTTCCATTTCAAAGGCGGGGAGATCTCGGGAAACAGCGGCTACTCCCGGCCGACCATCGCCGTCAGCAACAACGGCGTCATGAACATGTCGGGCGGCGAAGTCAAAAACAACCAGTCCAACGCCGCGGAAGGGACGATCCTCGTCGGATCGGACACCGCTGTCGGCATGAGCAAAACGACGAACGGCACGCTCAACATGACCGGCGGCACGATCGACAATAACCGCGCGGGACTCGGCGGCGCAATCGGCGTTTACGGCCGGGGCGAACTGAACATGACGGCCGGGACCATTACCAACAACTACGCAAGCCAGGGCGGCGCCATCGCCGTTTACAGCTATTCCAACAATGCCAGAGTGACGATCGGCGAGGAGAATCCCGATACGGTTTTTGAAGAAGGCAAGTACCCGCATTTCGAAGGCAACAAAAGTTCCCGGGACGTCGGCGCGCTTTACATCGGCACCAACAAGGCGACGATCCACAAGGCAAAGTTCATCAACAATCACACCGACGGCCAGGGCGGCGCCATCTATGTCGGAACGGCAAAGGACAGACTGCTTCTGAACAATGTGCTGATCCGGAACAACACGGCGGAACTGACGGACAGGAGTTATGTTTACGGAAATGTCGCGTCGAACCGCTTTGCCATCGGCGGCGGCTTCTGGGCCTGCCCGACCGGCTCGACGCAGATCAACATCAACGGCGGCTGGGCCGTGTATGACAACCGCGCGACCGGCGAATCGGGGAAGGCCGCCGGCGACGACATTTTCGTGGCCGACCCTTACTACGGATACACGACCACGCTGACGGAGCGAATGCTCGGCGGCGGCGTCATTGAATACTACGAAGACGGCGGCTCCGTCTATGACATCTGGCGCGGCGCCAATTACCACTACGGCCTGCCCGGATATACCGTGCGCTATGTGGACGCGGAAGACCCGGTGCGCTTCGACTATGTGACGGATTACAGGAGAGGGCTGGCGGTGCATTCCGTAACGAGTGCCGAATCCATCCGCCTTGCGGAAAGTCTTGCGACGGTCATCCTTGAAGGCAATACCGCGACCCGCGGCGGCGGCATCGCGACCAACGGCAAGGTCGTCATCGGCGACAGAGAGTACAGGGAATACGAGCTGACGGTCAACAAGGAATGGATCGCCGCCACAAAAGATGCGGATAAAAAACCGGTGGAAGTGCAGCTCCTCATCGACGGCATCGTTATCGAGACCGTGACGCTGAGTGCCGACAACGACTGGACCCACACCTTCACGGGCCTTCCGAATCCGACCTACGACGAGAACGGCGTTTCCAATTTCCGGATCGTGGAAGTCGTGCCGGACGGCTATCGGCTGGTGCAGCAGATCACCAAAGAATCGACGTCCGGAAACGTCATCGTGACGGAGGTGACCATCACCAACCGCAAGGAAGCGGACAAGATCGAAGAGAAGCTCGGCGCCAAAAAGACCCTGTCCGGAAAGACGCTCGAGGACAAGGAATTTACCTTTGAACTTCTCGACAAAAACGGAAACGTCATCCGCACCGCCAGGAACAACGCCGCGGGAGAGATCTCCTTCGGGGCGATTGCCTTCACGGAAAATGATATCGGCGTGCACACATTCCGGATCCGCGAGAAGGCGACCGGGAAAGACGGCATTACGTACGACACGAAAGTCTACGACGTACGCATCACCGTCTCCTATGAGGAAGGAACGAACACCCTGCAGGCGGTCGTCGAATACTTAAACAGCAAGGGCGAACCGGAATTCCGCAACACCTTCAAACCGGACAATCCGCCCGGAGATAACCCGCCGCCGGAAAACCCGCCGGGTGAGAATCCGCCGCCGGAGAACCCGCCGGAAGAGCCGCCCGCGGACGAACCGGAAGTCCTTGGCGCGACCAGGATCCCTGCCGTACTCGGCGCCGTGCGCGGAGCTGTTCTCGGCGGAAGCCGCGCACCCCTTACCGGCGACGAGAGCCGCATGCTCCTCTGGGGAGCCGTGCTGGTCTTCGCGATTCTGCTCGGTGCGGTGTGGGTCTTTAGGAGCAGAAAGGCGTGACGGATTTCTGCAGCGGAAGCGAGCGATTTTAGCCCGATTTTCTATCATAGAAACCGTCACAAAAACCATCATAAAAGCGGGTTTATGATAGCACAAAACGTATATTTTTACGTTTTAAGACAAGTATCACACCAGTTGTAAACAGCCGATAATTTTCTTTATTATTTATAGGAAAATATGAGCAGGCACTGATGCCTGCTCATTTCTTGTTTCGGAGGACGTATGAAAAGACGACAACTGAGGCTGACCGGAAAAAAACTTACAACGCTGCTGATGAGTGTGATCCTGATCGTGGGGATGATGCTCGGAAGCCTTGCGCCGCTTGCCGTGTATGCGGACGAGGTGCCGGAACAGACCGAGGTGGCTGCGCCTGCGGAAGAAGAGACGGCGGAAGAGACGACGGAGACCAAGGACGATGAGTCCATGGATAATAAATCCAAGGATATTGAGTCTTCGGACAACGTCCCGGCAGACAACGTCCCGGCGGAAGATGTGAATGACCCCGCGAAAAATCAACCCGCAGATGATACGACCTTGCAGAACACGGAAACAACAGACGGCGATCAGATCAACGGAGACCAGACCAACAACGACCAAACCAACGACGGTCAAACCGACGATGACCAAAACAAGATCGACACGAATATCGATGAACCGGAAGATAACGAACCGGAAGACAATAAACCGGAAGAGGGCGTGACAGAAAACGCCGCTTCGGAAAACGAAGACGAGAACGAAACCGTTGATGAAAATGACAACGAGAATGACAGCGAGAATGACAACGATCAGGAGCTCGTGACTGCACCGCTGCAGACCCTCGCGGCAGGCGCGAAGGCAGCAGGCGAGAGCGGAGTGGTGAACGACTTTGCTTCACTCAAAGCAGCGGTCGAAGCAGGGGAAGATGTCGAGATCGAACTGACGGAAGACATCGCCGTGCCCTCCGGCTTTGAAAAGATCACGATCAAGGACGGCCAGTCCGTTACCCTGAAGGGCGCTGCGAACATCACGTCCAGCACATCCAAAAAACTTTTCTCCGTGCAGAACGGCACGCTGACGCTCGACGGCCCGACGCTGCAGGGCCTCGGCGTGGAGGTCCTCGACAGCGGCACCTTCAACATGGAGAGCGGGAAGATCACCGGGAACCGATCCGTCAGTTCGAACGGCAACGGGATCGCGGTGGTCGTCAATGGCGAGAACGCCGTGTTTAATTTGAACGGCGGCAGCGTCTGCAACAACAACGGCGACAACAGCGGCAAGAGCATCATCTATGTGACCGGCCATGGTACTATGAACATGACCGGCGGGGATGTTTCCGACAACACAAGCATGGGGGAAACGGATTTTTCGAGACCGGGAGCGGTTGAAACTTTCGGCGGAATCGGAACGATCCAGATCGGGCGCTATTATTCTGAAGCGGATTCAGTGGATCCCTCGACCAGGGGATACTTCAACATGAGCGGCGGCACCATCGAGAACAACAACTCCTGCTTTGGCGGGGGCCTCGGCGTTTACAGCTGGAGCGAAGCGGTCATCACGGCCGGTACCTTCCGCGGGAATTATGCTCATATCGGCGGTGCCATTGAAACATTCTGTCCTTCGGCGACAGCGATTCTGGAGATCGGGACGAAGGATCTGACGACGGATTTCGAGAACGAAGACTACGTGCTCTTTGATAACAATTCCAGCAGGACGAACGGTGGCGCGATCTACGTCGGCACAAGTTACGCGACGATCCACAAGGCCATTTTTGAAAACAATCATACAGACGGCCAGGGCGGCGCGATCTATGTCGGCACACCGAAAGACTATTTGACGATGAACAACGTCCTGATTACAAACAATCAGGCGATTCTAGATGATAACAGTTTTTATCACGACTCCGGCAACATGTTCGCATTTGGCGGCGGTTACTGGGCCTGCCCGACCGGCGACACCAGCATCACCATCAACGGCGGCTGGGCCGTGTTCGACAACGAGGCTGTGATCGATCCGAAATACGAAGCGGCAGGCGACGACATTTTCATCGCCGTGCCCAGTGCGGGCACCCATTACAAAACTTCGCTGACCGAGCGGATGCTCGGCGGCGGATTCCTGGAATACTATGATGACGGCGACTCGGTCAGAAACCGCTTCCATGTCATGGATGGCATCTATTACTACGGGACGCCTGGAGATACGAAGCGCTACCGCCTGACGGATAACCCGGTGAAGATCGACCTGCCCATCGTGGACGACGAGGGAGGCTTCGCGCTCCACACCGTGACAAACGAAGCGTCGAAGGACCTTGCAAGGCGCGACGCCACCGTCATCATTCGCAACAACACCGCAACCCGCGGCGGCGGCCTTGGCTCCAACGGCAACGTCATCATCGGCGACAGAGATTACCCGGTCTATGAGCTCACCGTGACGAAGCAGTGGACGGACCATTCGCCCGAAGAGAAGAGGATCCCCGTGGAAGTGACGCTCGTCATCAACGGACAGTTCGACGTGGAGACCGTGACACTCAGTAACGACAACGACTGGACGCATACCTTCAAGGGACTGCCGATGCCCGTGTATGACGAAGCGGGCAACCCGAACTACTCGATCCGCGAAACGGAGTCGGGCGAGTACGTTCTGCTCGAGCAGACAAGCGTGGAAGACAAGGAAGCCTACACGATCGCCGTGAAGCTTTTGAACCGCACGACCGCGGACAAGGTGGAAGTGCAGCCTGAAGCGACCAAGACCCTTTCGGGACGGGAACTCAAGGACGCCGAGTTTTCCTTCGAACTTGTCGGCGAAGACGGTACGGTACTGGAGACCGTCAGGAACGATGCGGCAGGAAAGATCGCTTTCTCCGCGCTTTCCTTCGCAGAAAAAGACCTCGCCGGCGGGACCACGAAGACGTTCCGCTATACGATCCGCGAGATCGCGGGGAACGAGACTGGCATCACTTACGACAAAACAGAATACCCCGTCGTCGTGACCGTGCGTTACGACGCGGAGACGAATATGCTCCTTGCGGAGATGGACTACACGAGCGGCACGCCTGCGTTTAAGAACACCTACACGCCGCCGGAGACGCCTCCGGAGACGCCGCCCGAAACACCGCCCAATACACCGCCGAGGAGGCCGCCTTCCACACCGCCCGGCAACCCGCCCTCGACACCGCCCACCACGCCACCGCAGGTCCAGGGCGCGCAGCGTCCGCAGGTGCTTGGCGCAACCCGCGTCCTCCATCCGGCCGTTCTCGGCGAAGCCCGCCTTATGACCGGCGACGAGACCGCCATGCTCCTCTGGGGCAGCGTGATGGTGATTGCCATGCTCGGACTTGCCGCTTACCTCAGACAACGCAAAGCATAACAGGAAGGAACCACTGTCCCAGGGACAGTGGTTCCTCAGACTGAAGACAAAGCATCCCGGAGCGTTCGCTCCGGGATTGCTTTATCCCTTATTCGAATCACGCTGCGGCAAAAACGGGTTTATTCGTATGGGTTGGACCTCCTGATCCAATCTTTCCTATCCTCTTAAGCATCCTTGCCAGCTTTTTTAGGTTCATGCAGGCATAGGTCAGGCCAACCTTCATTCGCATCCTTGCTTTTCCCCTCATGTGCGTGTA
>JAGAHC010000057.1 GCA_017627275.1 Lachnospiraceae bacterium | reverse complement strand
AGGAGAGGCAGCCGCGAAACGTGGCTGCCTCTTTAAATCTATATGTTGTGGTTTATGCCGGCCGCAAATGGCTCCGAAGGCTGCAATTCAGAGGTGGCTCCCAAGCTTGCAACAGATGGCTCTCAAGATTGCGAATAATCAGTAAGAACTTTACGCTCTCGATCCGCATCGAATCCATCCGCGTGATCAGTTTTCGATACGCATCCGGATGGACGCCCATCTTCCCGTCCAACTCGAAATAATCGATCAGATAGCGCTTGAGCGTCGTGTAATTGCTGTTGTCCGACTTCTCCTCTTCCACCAGAAAGGGAAGCAGACAAAAGCAGAACTCCTTCAGTCTGATCGAAGGGTTCCTGTCGAGAAAGTACAGATAAATCTTCATGAAGATCTTTTCCCTGTTCCGATAGTGCTTGAATCTGTTTGGCATATTCTCTCCTTTTTCTGCGGATCTTTGCGCTTTCAGTATAGCATCCGGAAGTGACAATGAAAACACAAAATTTATGAAATGACACAGTAAATAACATATTGTTGTCACTTTAAGAACGCAAGAATAGACGCAAGAACAGCAAAACTCCGTTTCTGAAGAAAGAGGTGCGTCTATGAAAAAGAATACTCTCACAGCACAGGAAACCCTGGTCCGCAACATTCGGGAATGCGACCGGCGCGGACTTCGCGCAAAGAACGTGGATAAGCACGGCCCTCTGTACGAGCAGCTTTATCTTTCCGCCGCGCAGTACATGGAGCGCGTCCTCTTACGGAGCGACAAAAACAGACGCCGTCTCCATGTCCTGCAGATGGATCTCACGGAAGCTTCTCATCTTCTTTCGCAGCACATCTTCTGGTACAAGCTGGACTATCTGATGGAGACGGCCATTTCCGGTGACGATGCGGCGGTCTTAAAAACGATCACCGTCATGGCTTCGAACAAGCTGGCGGATCTGCTCCGTGTCAAAAAAGAAGAACAGTTCCTTGGCGAGGAAGGCTGGATCCTGCTCTCTCACAACTCCGATGTGGAAGAAGAAGTCTATGTACATGATGAATGCAGACGCATCCTCCGGACACTGTCAGAGAATCCCCGTCCCCTGGAAGCGATTGCCTTCCTTTCGACCAGGGCGCTCGGGATCAAGACCGGAGAGGTCGCAAAGGACCTGCTTTCCCTTTCTCACGCGGAGGATCCGTGCCGGGCGCTTGCGCTCTACTTCTGCCGCCTCCTTGCCGCTTGTTCCGGGCAGTACGCGCTGCCGGACGGATTCTTCGAAGCAGCCGCCTTTCTTTCGGAAGAAGCTGTTCTTTCCGTCCTGGAAACGCTGCACGAAACGGATGATCCGGCCTTGTTGTCCGCTCACCTTTCCCGCTGCGCGGACCGTTCAAGCCGGAGGATCCGCACTCTGATGACAGAAAGCAGACACTCCTTCCTGTGATGAAATTACATGTGTCGAAACCACATATGATAAAATCAGGCTATGTATAAGAAGAACTACGCCTCTAAAGCCTCTTTGGCTTTTACATTTTTAAGCGCCGTCTTTACCGCCCTGTTTTTAAACGTGGCGGTAAGTCTTCTGCAGTCTTATTTTCCGGATGCCCCGCTTTTTAGGACACCGGACATCACGTACGGCACGGCAGGCGCTTCGACGCCTGTTTTCCTGGCACAGATCCTTACCCTGGGGGTCCTGCAGCCCTTTCTGGAGGAAGTGGTCTTCCGCTTCTTCCTTTTTTACCGGCTTTTGCCATACCTTTTACGAAACTACAGCCGTTTCAACAAAGAGGACCGAAAGGGGCCGCTGCTCCTTTCTGCCGTTTTATCCTCCCTGTTTTTCGGCATCTACCACGGGAATCTGATGCAGGGGATCTATGCGTTTCTGATGGGACTGTTCCTCTGTTATACCTACGAAAAACATGCAGGGCTTCTTTCCTCATTCGCCCTGCATGTTTCCTTAAACATCCTGATGCTGTTTCTTGTACACTACCGTGTCTATCCGATCCTGTGCACCCCGCTCTGGTGCGCAGCCTTCCTTGCCCTCTCTGTCGCAGGCATCTTCGCGCTGCTTCGCCTTCCGGAGGACCGGATTTAGGAACGCGCCTGCGCGCCTGCCCTTTGCAGCGCCGCGCGGACCGGCGGCAGGGAAAGAAGCAGCAGCGTGACCGCAGCTTCCGCTAGCAGGAAGGCATAGTTGTAGCAGAAGGGATAGATGAACGACAGCGATTTCGGAAAGTTGTCCGGCATATAGTCCATCCAATACAGATACCCTCCCAGGGTATGAAAGAGCCCTCGCAGGAGTACTGCAAAGAGATACCCGCGCCGCAGTCCGTCCTTCTTCCCGTGAAAGAAGCCGGACGCGCCCAGCGCCGTGAAGGCAAAGATATAATCGAGGCACGCCTGGAGCGGAGAAAGCACGTAAGAGCCGCCGTCCTGGATGAACTGCAGGAGGCTGTAGGCAAAAGCGCCCGCGAGACCGATCTTCGGACCGTACCAGTATCCGATGAGCGTGACAAAGAGCATGGAGCAGAGTGTGACCGCGCCGCCCCACGGCATCCGGATCACACGGACGTAGGAAAGCGCAAACGCAATGGCGATGCACATGCCGGAAAAGACGAGCTGCTTTGCGGAGAAACGTTGTTCACGGGCCGTTTCTTCGTCCCTCGGCCGTTTTAAAAAGGCGATCAGGACCAGGAACGCCACGGTCAGGAGCACCAGGGCAGCCGTACCCCATGGCGTCAGCGCGTAGTAAAACCCTTCTTCCGCATTTCCGTTTTGTGAGAAAAACATAGACATAAAAATACCTCCTTTGAAAAGGAGGACCACACAGGACCGACAAAGAGTCGTACTCTTTATCTTTCGCTTCCTTCCGCCGGTATTATCCGGTTCAAGTAGTGAGGGTATCGGTCTCTTCCTTCCGGAAAGACCGCATCTCAGCAGTGTGCTCCCCTAGCAATTGGTTTTCTTTATCTTATGCGAATCCGACCGGAAACGCAAGAAAAACAAGCGCCGTTTACCGGCACTCGATGCCGCCTTCGTTTCGAATGCGCAACACCGTAAGCCTCCCCTTTCCGAGTGCTTCTTCGACCCTCAGGCGGAACTCTTCCAGCATATCGAGCGGGACAAAGGCCTGAATGGCCCCGGCAAATCCGCCTCCCTGGACACGGACCGCGCCGCGTCCCTGCAGCAGATGCTCCGTCAGAGCATAGGTAAAGGCAAAGGCCTGTTGGTCCGAAGCCCCTTCGAGAATGGCGTTTTGCAGATACATATAGGAAGACCTGCCGGAAGCCGTCGCCAGCGTAAGGAAGGCCGTAAAATCCTTCCTGCGCAGGGCGTCGATCTGCCGCAGGACACGTTTGTTCTCCTCAAAGATGTGGATGGCCCTGAGTACGGCCCGGTCTCCGCTCTTCTTCCGGACGTTGTCGATCTCACGGTAAAACGCATCCTCGTCGACCTCGCGAAGCGCTTCCTTTCCGAAAAAGTCACAGACTCTGTGCAGCTCTTCGGGAATGGAAGCATAGGCATTTGTCAGTCCCTCGTGACTTGCGCCGCTGTCGACGATGCAGAGCGCGTGGCCGCAGCTTGAAAAGTCAAAGTCGACGCGTTCCACCTGCGGGTTCTCCCTGTCCTGAAAATCGATGGTAATGATGCCGCCGATGGACGATGCCGCCTGATCCATCAGACCGCAGGGTTTCCCGAAATAGACGTTCTCCGCATACTGCCCGATCTGCGCGATACGCAGCGG
Source organism: Lachnospiraceae bacterium (assembly GCA_017627275.1). Lineage (GTDB taxonomy): Bacteria > Bacillota > Clostridia > Lachnospirales > Lachnospiraceae > CAG-791. Next base: position 38,133 of record JAGAHC010000057.1, on the reverse strand, counting down.
AGAAAGGCCGCCTTCTCCCAGGGCATTCACAATGGTTCCGATCAGAACTTCAAAGGCTGCCGAGGAAGATAACCCGCCGCCGGGCAGGACATTCGAAACCAGATACGCATCAAATCCGTTCAGTGAAACGCCGCTTTCCTGACAGCGAAAAAGGACGCCGCGGATCAGCGCCGCGGTCGTCCCCTTCTCTTCTTCCCGTATGGAAAGATCTGATATATCCACTTCACAGGGGGCAAAGCCCTCCGATACCACGCGGACGATGCCGTCTTCCCGCATTGCTACCGCTGCCGTAATATCCCTGTCAACGGCTGCAGCCAGGACATGCCCCAGCTGATGATCGGTATGGTTGCCCGAAAGCTCTGTCCTGCCGGGAGCGGAAAAGACACGCTCCGCTTTTCTTTGAAACGCCTGATAAAACGACTCTTTCAGATCTTCGTACATGGTTTGCTGTCCTCTCAGATCACTTGCGCACCAGATACTTACGCATATCCAGCGAGCAGGCTGCCAGGATGATGGCACCCTTGATGATGTACTGGAGGTTCGGGTTGATCCCGAGCATGTTAAGCGCCACGAAGATGATACGCAGGACGAACACGCCCAGCACGATCCCGCCGATGTTGCCGGTACCGCCGACGAAGGAAACACCGCCGATGACGCAGGCCGCGATGGCATCCGACTCGTTGTTCAGACCGGTTGCCGCCGTGATGGAGCCGAGTCTTGCCGCTTCCACATAGCCTGCAAACCCGTACAGGGCGCCTGCCAGCGTGTGCACCAGCACCGTCGTCATAAAGACATTGACACCGGAGACACGGGCCGCTTCCATATTGGAGCCGACGGCAAACATGTTCTTGCCGAACGTCGTCTTGTTCCAGACGATCCACATGATGACCACCAGGAAGAGCGCAAACAGCACGTACCACGGAATGGATACGTTCCATTTGGCAATGCGGAAGGCCGGGCCCGAGACCACGTTTTTAAATTCCTGCGCCACATTACTGATGGGGCCGCCGCCGTTGCCGTTGATCTGGAAGAACATCAGGATCACGCCGTAGGTAATGAGCTGTGTGGCAAGCGTAACGATGAACGGATGAAGCGAGAACTTCGCGACGAAGAATCCGTTTACCATACCGATGATCGCACCGACGATCATCACGACGAGCAGGACCAGCAGGATCCAGCCGCCGTTTGCATTCGGAAGATGCTCAAAGATCAGCTTCGTCGCCGCGCGGTTCTGTAAGAAGGCCGCCGTCATGGCTGCCGCCAGACCAAATACACGCCCGGCGGAAAGGTCGGTTCCCGTCAGCACGATACAGCCGCCGATACCCAGTGCCATCGGCAGGGAAACGGCCGCCAGCGTGATGATGTTCACGATGGAGCTGGGGCTTAAGAAGTTCTTGTTCGAGACGGCCGTAAAGATGATAAAGATGGCCATCAGGATATACAACGCATTATTCAAAAGCCCGTCTGTCCAAAACCTTCTCCGATCCACCTGATCGAGGGAAAGGTATTCCTGTCTTTTTCTGGAAAAGTAACTCATGATTTTACTCCTTTGACAACAATTGCAGAAACCTTAAAACACACCTGCGGAAGGCTTATACGTACTTCGCCGCAAGCGTCATGATCTCCTCCTGCGTGGCGGTCTTGGCATCCACTTCTCCCGCAAGCCGTCCGCCGCTCATGACCAGGATCCTGTCACAGATCCCCAGCAGTTCCGGCATCTCGGAAGAAACCATCAGGACCGTCTTTCCGCGGTTTGCCAGATCCAGGATCAGCTGATAGATCTCATACTTTGCACCGACGTCGATCCCGCGGGTCGGTTCGTCAAGAAGCAGGACTTCCGGCTCCGTAAGAAGCCACCTGCCGATGATGACCTTTTGCTGATTGCCGCCGGACAAAGACCGGATCTTCGTTTCCTGGGACGGAGTCTTCGTATGCATGGCATCGATGGACCACTGCGTATCTTCCCGCATGGATTTGGAATTCAAAAGCCCAAACCGCAAATGCTTCTTCATGCTGGAAATGATCGTATTGTCCCTGATGTTCTCGATGGCAAAGATGCCGGTGGCACGTCTTTCCTCGGTCAATAAGGAGAACCCGTTTTTGATGGATTCGATCGGATTCCTGTTTTTGCAGACCTTGCCGCGCAGTTTGATGGTGCCGGATTTGCGGGTCGCGTTGCCGAAGATGTTCTCGAGCGTCTCCGTTCTGCCGCTGCCGTCGAGGCCTGCAAGACCGAGCACCTCTCCTTCCCTCGCCTGGAAAGAAACATCCTTCAGCAGGCTGTACTGGGCTGTGAGCCCCTCCACTTCCAGCGATACTGCTCCCGGCTTATTGGTCTTTTCAGGGAACTGGTTGGTCAGTTCGCGGCCGACCATGTACCGGATAATGTCCGCGTTGGACAGTTCCTTCGCGGGCTTTGTCACGACATGAGTTCCGTCCCGCATGATGGTGATGGTATCGGAGATGCGTTTGATCTCCGCCATTTTATGCGAGATATATATGATTCCCACGCCCCTGTCCCGGAGCATGTTGATGATTCTGAATAAGTGTTCCACTTCTTCTTCCGTCAGGGAGGAAGTGGGTTCGTCAAAGACGATGACCTTGGAATTGTAGGAAACCGCCTTGGCGATCTCCACCATCTGTCTTTGCGAAACAGGCATCGTACTCATGATGCGCTTCGGGTCCACGTGGATATCCAGTTCCTCGAACACGGCCGATGTATCCTTATACATCTTCGCTTCATCCACGATCAGTCCCTTTTTCGGATACCGGCCAAGCCATATGTTATCCATCACGGAACGCTTCAGGGCCTGGTTCAGCTCCTGGTGCACCATAGCCACACCATTGTCCAGCGCTTCTCTGCTGTTTTTAAAATTGACTTCTTTTCCCTCGAGGAAAATCTGTCCGCTGTCCTTCGTATAGATTCCGAAAAGACATTTCATCAAAGTGGATTTCCCGGCGCCGTTCTCTCCCATCAGCGCGTGCACCGTCCCGGCTTCCAGGTCTAACGACACGTGATCCAGCGCCTTTACCCCGGGAAATGCCTTCGAGATATCCGTCATTTTCAGGAGAATTTCTTTTTCCATAATTGTATTCCCCTCACCTCTTTAAAATCTCCGCTCATAAGGCATGATGTAAATAAGGGCAGCCGCAAAACGGCTGCCCTTATCGTTTCCTTTAAACCGTATTACTGGAAAGGAGCGTATGCGACGAAAAGCTTGTTGGTGAATCCGTCTGCCATCGAGAAGATGTCATTGGAATCCGCCACTTCAGCAACCGCATCCGCCATAGCCGTGCCGGAAGAAACCGCCGCAACGGTGCCGCAGATCGCGTCTGCCATACCTTCCGCATCCTGCTTGACAGTGCCGGTCATCTTGTCGGCATTGATCAGATCCTGTGCCGTCTGGGTTGCGTCAACACCGAAGACCGGGATCTTGGTGGATTTGCCGTCGCCCAGGTTGTAGCCAGCGTTCTCCAGAGCGGAGACGGAGCCTGCTGCCATATCGTCGTTGTTGCAGATGATGAGCTCGATCATGTTGCCGTTTGCCTCGCTGTACTCAGCCAGGTTCGTGCTCATGAAGTCGAATGCAGCGCCCGAAGACCATGCGCCGTTCGGATCCAGCTGATACTTGTCGGTGTTGCTCTCGTTGAAGTAAACGAGTTCCGGCTTGCCGGCTTCCTTCAGAACTGCGTTGGCGTCTTCTACGCCGTACTGTGTACGATAGATCGCTTCTACGTTCGCGGCATCGCCCATGAACATCGCATAGGAGATCTCGCCGTCGCCGTTTAAGTCAACATCGTCATAGTTCTCGACCAGGAATTCACCGATCATCTTGCCCTGCAGGTGTCCTGCTTCCGGAGCATCGGTACCGATGAACGCCACATTGTCGTGTGCACCGAGGAAGGTGCCTTCTTCACCGTCGCCTTCGACTGCGCGGTTGAAGAACAGGACCGGAACATCGCCGGCCGCTTCCAGGATCTGCTGTGCAGCATCCGCGGAACCGGAGGTGACAAGGTTCACGACCAGAAGGTTAAAGCCGTTGGTGACAGCAGTCTGCACCTGCTCTAACTGTGTGCCCTGGTTGTTGTTGCCGTCGAAGTCCTGATACTCGATGCCGGCTTCTTCAAAATCGGCATCCAGTGCGGCACGAACGGTGGAAAGGTAAGCATCGCTGAACGCATACCACAGAACTGCGACCTTTGCGTCGCCGCCTTCTGTTGCTTCCGCTGCTTCTTCCGCAACCTCTTCAGCAGCTGCTTCCGCAGTTTCTTCCGCCGCTGCTTCTGCTGATTCTTCCACTGCCGCCTCTTCGGAGCTGGCTGCCGGTGCTGCCGTAGAACCGCAGGCGACTAACGACATTGCCATCAGCAGTGCCAGAATCATAGAAAGACTCTTTTTCATGTTTTCATATCCTCCCTTTGTAAAAAATTTACAAGGGCACCATTGCCCCTGCCTTTTTATTGTATCAATTTCGCCAATAATTTCAATATGAAAAAACCGGATAAAAAGTGAGGAATCTGTGAACTTACAGAGCGACTGCCTCTCCGAATTTCACGGAATACAGGTATTTTTCGCCCACTTCCTTCTGCAGGATCTGCGAAAGCGCGCGTTCATAGAGGCGGATCTGGACTTCATATCTGTCCTTCAGATCCGAGGGGCGCCGTACCTGATCGGTCTTGTAATCCAAAAGGATCAGCTTCCCGTCTTCTTCAAAAAAGGCGTCGATGATCCCCTGCACGAGGATGGTCTCCGTCTCCGGGAACGCGGGGTTCAGTTCCTTTGCGGGAACGCGCAGGACAAACGGCTGCTCCCTGAAGAGCTCGCCTCTTTCGTGTGCCCGTGCCATTCTCTGTCCGAGGTCACTCTTTAAAAAGGTAAGAACGTCTCCTGCCGTCTTCTCATCAACCTCGTTTTCCTGTAAGAGGCCGTTGCCCAGGAGTTCCTTTAGCCACAATCTTACCTCCTCCGCAGCATCCTTCTCCCCGTCCCGGAACCGTTCATAGGGCAGAAGTTCCAGGAGTCTGTGGATGACGCTGCCCCGTTTTGCGCCGGTCAGTTCTTCCTTTGTATCTTCCTGCAGAAAGCGGGGGATCGTTTCTTCGACCGTCTCTTTCGGAAGAGGCTCCCACACGGCACTCCCCTCTTCGAGCTCCGCTGCCTGCCCCGCAAGATACGCCTCCTTCAGTTCCGTGACCGTTGTTTTGGTGTAAAGCCCTGAAAGATCGCGGTGCGGATAGACAAAGTCCGCCTGTTCAAGGAGCCTGTCCGCCAACTCCCGGTCGGGGTACTGCGCCGTGGATCTCCGGTACGACGCAAGCGTATCCTTCCTTTGACGCAGGGAATCCTGTTCCTTCTCCCGCACCAGCACCAGGTCTTTTTCCAGCGTCACTTCGATCCGGACAGGCGCCTTCTCATTCGTAAGATACCCGGACAGGACAAGATCCAGATAGGACCTTGCCTTCTCGAGTCGGTAGGTGGAAAGCGGCTCCTTTTCTCCGGCCTTCTTTTGCAGCCGGAGCCTTCCTCTGAGCGCCTCATAGTTTTTCACATAGCCCGTCAGGTACAGCTTCTCCTTGGCTCTCGTCATCGCGACATACAGGATGCGCAGTTCCTCGCCCAACTGGTCGATCTTCAGCTTTTCCGCGACGGCCTCCCGCCGGAAGGTCGACTCCCTGACCCTTGCTTCTTCCTCATAATAACTGCATCCGATCCCCAGATCGGGATCGATCAGGACCGTGCCGCTTAAGTCGCGCCGGTTAAAGCGCTTCGCAAGCCCCGCCACAAAGCAGATCGGGAATTCCAGGCCCTTGCTCTTGTGAATGGTCATCAGCCGCACAACGTCCGCTTCCTCCGAAAGGGTATTGGGTTCTCCGAAATCCATTTCGTAGGTCTCGTATTCGTCGAGCAGCTTCAGGAAGAAGTAGAGTCCCGTGTTCATCCCGCCTTCGGCTGTCCCAGCGATCTCCGCAAGCTTCCGCAGGTTGGCGCTGCGCTGTTCGCCCGCAGGCAAGGCCGTCATCCGCATTTCAAAATCCGCCGTCCCGTAGATCTTCCGGAGAAGTTCCGGTACCGAGTGTGTCAGCGCATACGTGCGCATCTCCTCCAGAAACAGCAGGAATGTCCCGGCCTTTTCTCTGATCTCTTCTTGCGGGGCGTGTTTGGTCTCTTCGCCCTGTACCGTCTTCTTCAGCGCCCCGTAGAGACTCTCCTCCGGAAACGCCACATGCACCATGGCGATCTCCTCTTCCGTCAGATCGGAGAACACGGACCGTAAAACACCGTACAGGGGAATATCCTGCAGCGGATTGATGATCACGCGCAGAAGCGAGACCACTTCTCTGACCTCTTCCGCCGCAAAGTATCCCGTCCTGCTTTCGACATGAACGGGGATCCCTTCCTTTTCAAAGACGCTTCGAAACTCCTCCGAAAAACCCGCGCCCGAGCGAAGCAGGACCACGATGTCCTTAAAGGCCGCAGGACGCATCTCCCCGGAGCCCTTGTCCGTCACGGGGAGTTTCCCCACGATGCTTTTGATCTTCTGCGCGATGAGGAGCGCTTCTTTTTGCCGCGCGGTCATGACAGCAAGTGACAGGTCGTTTTCTTCCGACCCTTCCTCCGCGCTTTCTAGCGAAGCATCCGTCTCTTCGTCTTCCTCGGAGACAAGAAGGAGCTCTGTCTGATACTGATCCTCTTCTTCTGCCACCGGATACGATGCGCCCGGCTTTAACGCCACCGCATCGTCATAGGAAACGCCTCCGATCTCCTTGCGCATGATTCTGTAAAAGAGGGCATTGACGGCATCAAGGACTTCCTTTCTGCTTCGGAAGTTTTTATCCAGTTCGATCTTTTCCCTGTCTTCGTGCAGCACGGAAAAGCCGTCGTATTTTTCCATGAAGATCTCGGGTCTTGCCAGACGGAATTTGTAAATGCTCTGTTTGACGTCGCCGACCATGAAGCGGTCAAACCGCCCCTCATCTTCCCCCGAGATGATGCTTAACAGGAGTTCCTGCACGTCATTGCTGTCCTGGTATTCGTCGATCAGGATCTCCCGGAAATGCTTCCGGTAGCTTCTGGCGACGTCCGTGGCGACCATTCTCCCATCCTCTTCCTTCAGGAGGATGGAAAGAGCCAGGTGCTCCAGATCCTGAAAGTCGATGACTTTCTGTCTTCTTTTTTCTTCCGAAAGTCTCTCCATGTAGGAGATGGTGACATCCATCAGATCGGCGATCCGCTCTGCAAGGACCTCCATGTGTTCCTGTTCCGTTTCGAGATCGCGGAGGAAGAATCTTGCATTCACATCCGCCGTCGTTTTCTTTACTTCGTCCCGCAGGCCCTTTACGATCTCCTTTTTCTCTTCGGAAACTCCCTCGGGCGCCTTCTTTCTGGGAAGGGCATCAAACGGCATCTGAAACAGCGCGCGGACCTCCTCCCAGGTCTCCGGTTCTCCTGCAGGGAAACGGGACTCCTTTTCCTGCATAAGAAATTCCAGATACTGCGAGGGACCGTCCGGCGCTTCGCAGAGCGCGATCATCTCTTCGTACAGGTCTTTCAGGCCGGAGAGTTTCCCTTTCAACCTGTCTGTCACCTCCCGCAGGAAGGGAAGGTTCGAAAGGTCTTCTCCTTTCGCCACACGATAGTCCTGCTTACGGTCCTGTAAGAAGCGGACCGGGAAGGGTCTGGTCTGCGCCGCGCCGTAAACCTTGAGGATCAGGTCTGCGAGCGCTGTGTCATCCGCTCCCGGACTGAAGTATTCGGAAGTCTTTAAGAACGCTTCGTTTTTTTCCGCGCAGGCGTCTTCCATAAAGGCGCTTAAGACCTCCTGCTCCAGGACCTGCGCTTCGCTCTGCTCCAGCTGCCTGAAGGCGGGATCCAGGTCGATCTCGCTGAAGTGGTTGTGAAGAAGGTAGGAACAAAAGCCGTCGATCGTCATGATCTTGGCGGAAGGAAGCATCGCTTCCTGTTTCAGAAGATGGCGGTTGCCCGGATCATCCGCAAGCGCTCCTGCAATCGCCGTGCCGATGCGTTCCCGCATCTCGGCCGCGGCCGCCCGCGTAAACGTCACCACCAGGATCCTGTCGATGTCGAGCGGTGCCTCTCCTTCCGTGATCAGTCTGCGGATCCTCTCGACAAGGACCGCTGTTTTTCCGCTGCCTGCCGCAGCGGAAACCAGGACGTCCCGGTTCCGTACTTCCAGCGCCCGTTGCTGCTCCGGTGTGAATTTGACCTGTTTCTTTGCCGCCATCCTTATCCTTCTCTTTTCCGGAATCCGGGGATCCGAAGATCGAACCCGCATACATTACGATAGGCACAGTACGTGCAGGAATCGGTCTGCGCATTCAGCTTTCTCGGATTGTGCGCCATCCTGCCGTCCAGAATGTTCTCCGCGAGTTTTTTCGTCGTGCTCTGCACATCCTGCAAAAGGATGTCATACTCCTCCTGCCGGAAGGTATGGCTCCTCGAGGAGAGCGATCCGTCCTTATTGCGCTGAACCGGGATGACCAGGCTCTCCCTGGTAAAGTCTTTATCCAGAAGACGCAGGACCTCCTCGTCTCCCCGCACAAGGCCTTTGGGCCGCAGTTCTTTCAGTCTTGCCTCTTCGGACGCTTCGGAAAGGACCGGATCGTCCATGCGGTAATACAGGAGCGCGGCAGGCAGGATCTCTCTGTCCTTATACCGCACCTCCTCCATCCGGCGCAGCGCTTCCATATAGAGGATCAGCTGCAGCTGCAGGCCTTCCCGCATCTTGGCGGGATCCAGATCCTTCTTTCCGGACTTGTAGTCCAGGATCTTCAGGTACCGTCTTCCCGCTTCTTCCGCAACGTCATAGCGGTCGATCCGGCCGATCAGTTTCAATTCTCTGCCGCCTGACAGTACAAACGTAAGGTCTCCCGCACTTCTCGTTTCTCCGAATGTCACCTCTGCTCCCGCAGGTGTGAAACTCCCCTGCAAAAGCTGGTACTGAAGCGTCGAAAACGTCCTGGAAAGGATCCTCTGCAGGCGCGTCAGACGCATGGTCTCCCTGGCTGTCGAGTAGAGGATGAGATCCTTGTAGGACGATGCCGTTTCCGCAAGCGCTTCCGACAGGAGCGGCGCTGCTTTTTCCTCCGTGACCGTGACCCAGCTGAGCCCCTGTTTCTTCAGTTTTTCATCAAACAGCTGCAGGCTTCTGTGCAGGATCTCTCCCGTATCCGCCTGCCTGATCCGGTATTCCTCCCGCTCTTTCAACCGCAGCCCGTATTGCAGGAACTGCCGGTATTCGCACTGCGCCATGGTCTCCAGGCGCGTGATGCTGCCGAGGATCCGGTCGCCGTACAGAAGCTGTGCGCACTCTGCCGGCAATTCTTTTCCCTCGTACCGTTGAAAGGCAGCGTCCGTGATGCGAAGCAGGGTCCTTCTCTCCTCGTCGCTCATCCCTGCGGCCAGCGCATATACCGTAAGGAACCGTTTTTCCTCTTCCGCACGGAGCCTTCCCTCCGCATATCCCCTGACGTTCTCGGAGAGAAACCGGACGCGCTCCCGAAGGACAAACAGACCATCTTCCGGGGAAACATCGGATCCCCTTTGCACGGAAACGTCGGGGAACATCTGCGTGAGTTTCCCGATCAGCGAGGAAGGCCGCAGGGCGCTTCCGTCCTCTCCGGACAACGCATAGGAAAGAAAGAGATTCTCCGAAGGCTGCGTCATATTCATATACAGGTAAAGCCGCTGTCTGTACAGCGCCTGTCTGGGGGTCGGCGCAAGTTCGATCCCCGCCTGCAAAAACAGTTCGCGCTCATAATCCGATAAGATGCCGCCGGTGGAAAGGGTCCGCGGAACCACGCCGTCGTTGACCCCCATAAAGAAGACGGTCTTTTTCCCGGAGATCCTTGTCCTCTCCATGTCTCCGATCAGCACGGAGTCCACGCTCTGCGGAAGCACCCCTACCCTGAGTTCCGAAAATCCCGCTTCCAGCAGTTCTTTGTAGTCTTCCTGCGAGATGGCCTCTTCTCCCATCAGGTCGTAGATCTGTTCCAGGAGTTCAATGACCTTTTTGTAGACGCCTTCGTATTCTCTGGCAAGAAGCAGTTCTCCCTCGGAAGAGAACTTTTCCGAAAGCTGACGGAGCCTTTCTTCTGCTCCTATGTTCTGTAAAAAGAAGAACAGCGCCTTCGTTTTTCCGGCCGTATCCTGTCCGGCTGCAAGGAGCGGTTCCACTTCCGCCAGAAAGGCCTTTCTTGCTTCTTCCGTTTCTTCATCAAAAGGAAGGGACCACTTTGCTTTCGAACGGATCCCGTGCCTCATGCAATAATTCTCCAGCCGGTCGACGTCTTCCTCCCGGAGGGCAGAGAGGCCGCTGCGCAGATACGAAAAAACGCTTTCCAAAGAGAATCCGCTTCTTCTGATCTCGAGCGCCGCCCGGATGCCGCGCATCAGAACGTTGTGGAAAATGCTTCTGGTTTCATCCAGATATACGGGAATCCCGTAATCGGCCGCGCAGCGTCCCAGCGTCTCCGCATAGGCAGTCACGTCCCCGCAGAGAATGGCAAAATCCCTGTAGGCGCCGTTCTTCTTTCGGATCTGCGCCTCCATCTGCTGAAACACCCATCGGACTTCTTCTTCGATGTCCGCGCACTCCGTGATCTTCAGCGCGTCTTTTGCCTTTTCCGGGCAGACTCTTTCCGGAGAAACAAAGAGGCTCCTCTCCAGGTGTGCAAGGACCGGATTCTGCGCAAAACGGAACGGGGTCTTTTCGTTCAGGAAAACATCTTTTCCGTGCTCCGTTTCCTGCTCCTTTGCGATGCGGGCGATGTCACAGATGCTTTTTCTCGTGAGATAAAAGAGCGCTTCCTCCCGTCCCGGATCTAAAGTCCGCAGGACTTCTTCCGGATCTTTTTCTCCGTCCTCCCGGTAGAGGAAGGAGAACGTCACTTCTCCTGCGGTACCGAGTATGGCAGAAAGAACGGAGAGCTGCACCGGCGTAAATCCGGTAAACCCGTCAAAGCAGATCACGCTCCCTTTCAGTTTCTCCGAAAAGGGAATGGCTTCCGCCACAGCCTGCAGCGTTTCTTCCTGTGTGATGAAGCGGTCTTTTTCGTACTGCAGAAACGACCGGTACAGAAGTTCCAGATCGAGGAGCCTGTGCAGGAGGGAGGTGTCGTCTCTTTCCTTTGCAAGCGCGATCATCTTCTGCAGTTCCTTCTCTCCGATCCCGTACTGCATAAACTCCGACAGAACGGATTTGACTTCCGAGACCATGCCGAAGCGGTGCATCTTGCCGGAGAAACTCTTTAACTCCTCTTCGCAGGAAGCCGCGACCCTCCGCACGATCAGGTTCTTCCCGGTGTCGTCCAGAAGAAGCCGCGTTTTACTTCCCATTTCTTCAAAGACCCGGTGCGCAAGCCGCGTAAAGCTTAAGACATCTATGTTTAAGATGCCTCCGTTCGGGTGCTGTGAAACGACCTCCTTCTGGGTCTGCATGGTGAACTGATCGGGAACAACAAGATAGAATCTCTCTTTCAGAGACTCTTTAGAACGAAGAGACTTTTGTATGATCTCTTCCCGCAGATAATGACTCTTTCCGGCGCCGGAAGCGCCGAACACAAAACGAAAACTCAAGCTTCTCCCGTATCGTCAAAGAGGGACTCGACCGCTTCCGCGGTTTCCGACACGACATTCTCCTCTTCCGTCGGAACACCTTCCGTCGGAGCATCTTCCGTAGGAGCGTCGTCTTCAAAGAGAATATCCTCTTCCTGCACGGACGGGCTTTCCAGGATGTCCTTCATCTTGCCGGCGGAATCCGTGATCACGTCCTTCATTCTGCCGGCGGTCTCCTGTGCCACGTTCAGCACGCCTTCGCCTTTGGGCCCGATCTTCTCTCTGACCTTTCCGAACGTATCCTGCGCAGAAGCCTTCACCGTCGTGTAGGTACGTACGGCGGGATTGTCCTCTGAAAGCTTCCCTTCCGCGATTGATTTTTCAAGATAATAATACATGCCGGCCGCCGCGGCTCCCGCAATGGTGCATCCGGCGAGAAACTTTGCTAGTTTTGCCATTTTTCAGCCTTTCTGACGCCTGTTTTGCGTCGTTTTCGTTGATTCCATCTTACTAAAAAAGACCGGGAAAGAAAAGCATCCGGAAACGACTCTTGTCTCGAAAGGACGCTTCATGGTATTCTTGTATAAACCTTATTGGTCAATTCATAAGTAGAAAGAGGCCCTCATGAATCAAAAGTTTTTTGACATCAAAAAAGAAAAGCAGGACCGGATCATCAACGCCGCACTGAAGGTCATCGCGCTCCGCGGTTTTTCACACGCCAGCACCGATGAGATCGTCAGAGAGGCAGGAATCAGCAAGGGACTTCTCTTCCATTATTTTGAAAACAAAAAGGGGCTGTTGGACTACCTGTACGGATACAGCACGCGCTATGCGCTCATGGAACTGAAGGGTCTGCTTCGCGACACTTCCTCCGATTTTTTTGAATTCCACGAACAAATCCTGGCGGCAGAATGCTCTCTTTTAAAGACCTATCCCTATATCATGCTCTTTCTGGAACACATGTGGGTGGATAAATGCGACGACATTCTGCAGCTCGATAAAACGAAACTGGACAGTTTCCACACATTTTATACAGAGCTTTTTCAGCGGGTCCACTTCCCGCAAAAAATCATGCGGGCAGATGTTTCTCACTCTTCCCGCATGATCTATTCCACAAAATACTGTGTGCAGCACTATATGCTTCTGAAAGACAACTTCTCTGTCGATTTATATGCGAAGGAAGTCCGTACCTGCCTTTCTCTTTTTAAGACTCTGACAGAGGATTAATCCTTCGGCAGTTTGAAGGAACTCTTGAGCGAAACGATCCGGTTAAAGACCGGCGCGCCTTCCTTGCTGTCCTTGAAATCCACACAGAAGAACCCGTTCCGGACAAACTGGAAGCGGTCAAACGGCTTTGCCTCCATGAGTGCCGGCTCGACAAAGGCTTCCTTCTCGATCAGCGACTGCGGATTGAGGTTCAGGGAGCCGTCTTCGTTATAGACGCCTTTCTCTTCATCGATGAGATTCTCGTAAAGACGGACCTTTGCGGTCTTGGCATCGGCCGCATGGACCCAGTGAATGGTCCCCTTGACCTTTCTTCCCTCAAATCCGGAACCGCTCTTCGTTTCCGGATCGTAGGTCGCATGCACCACGGTGATGTTTCCGTTCTCATCTTTTTCAAAGCCCGTACACGTAACGAAATAGGCATACATGAGACGGACTTCGTTGCCGGGATACAGCCGGTAATACTTCTTCGGCGCTTCTTCCATGAAGTCTTCCCGTTCGATCCACAGTTCTCTTCCGAAGGTAATCGTCCGCTCTCCGAGTTCCGGATTCTCCAGATTGTTGGGCGCCGGCAGTTCTTCCGTCTGTCCCTCCGGATAATTGTCGATCACCAGCTTGATCGGATCAAGCACCGCGAGCATCCTCTTGCAGGAAGGCTTTAAGTCTTCTCTGATGCAGTATTCGAGCATCGCATAATCGGCAGAGCCCTGGCTCTTCGAGATCCCCGCCATTTCGACAAAGCTCTTGATGGCAGACGGGGTCACACCGCGTCTGCGCAGACCGGAGATCGAAACAAGTCTCGGATCATCCCAGCCGTCCACGATCCCTTCTTCCACCAGCCGTTTGATGTAGCGCTTGCCGGTCACGACATTGGTCAGATAGAGTTTGGAAAACTCGATCTGTCTCGGCGGCATCTTAAATTCCGCTTCCCGTACGACCCAGTCATAGAGCGGTCTGTGATCTTCAAACTCCAGTGTGCAGATGGAGTGTGTCGTTCCTTCAATGGCATCTTCGAGCGGGTGCGCGTAGTCGTACATCGGATAGATGCACCATTTGTCGCCCGTGTTGTGATGCGTCAGATGCGCCACACGGTAAAGGATCGGGTCGCGCATATTGATATTGGGGCTTGCCATGTCGATCTTCGCGCGAAGGGTCTTCTCGCCATCCTGAAACTTCCCTTCCTTCATGGCCGTAAAGAGTTCCAGGTTTTCTTCAATACTGCGGTCCCTGTTCGGATCGTTTTTCCCGGGTTCCGTCAGCGTCCCTCTGTATTCCCGGATCTCATCGGCTGTGAGGTCTGACACATAGGCCTTTCCCTTCTTGATGAGTTTGATGGCGATCTCGTACATCTCGTCGAAGTAATCGGAGGCGAAGAAAAGACGGTCCTCATAATCGGCGCCCAGCCACTTGACGTCCTCGATGATGGATTCCACAAATTCGATCTTTTCCTTTTCGGGGTTGGTGTCATCAAAGCGAAGGGCAAACTTCCCGCCGTATTCCTGTGCGATGCCGTAGTTTAAAAGAATGCTTTTGGCATGTCCGATGTGCAGATAGCCGTTGGGCTCAGGAGGAAAGCGTGTCTGCACGCGGTCATAGACGCCGTCTTCCAAATCTTTGTCGATAAACTGCTCGATAAAGTTTTTGTTTTCCTTGCTCATCTTACTCTCCCTTGCTCTCTGCCTTTTTTGCGGTAACGAAGGCGTCATACAACGCCCGGATGGTCTTTTCAAAATCGGAGTCTTCCACGCCGACGATAATATTCAACTCGCTGGATCCCTGGTCGATCATGCGGATATTGACGCCCGCATCCGCCAGCGCCCGGAATGCCTTTCCGGCCGTCCCGCTTTCTCTCTTCATGCCGCGACCCACGATCGCGACAAGCGCCAGATCCGTTTCGATCTCGATGCTGTCCGGCATGGTAAGGCGGTGAATGGCGGAGATGACCTGCTGCTCCTTCTCCGCAAACTCGTCGCCGTGCACCACGATGGTCATGGTGTCGACACCGGTCGGCATATGTTCGAAGGAAATGCCGTTTTCCTCAAACGCCTGCAGGACCCTTCTGCCGAATCCGATCTCGGTGTTCATCATCGATTTGATAATGTCGACCGCATAGAACCCTCTGTGTCCCGCGATGCCCGTGATCGTATACTTCGACTTCTGTCCCGTGCTCTGCACGATCCAGGTGCCGGGATCCTCCGGTGCGTTCGTATTACGGATGTTGATCGGGATCCCCTCCTTCATGACGGGGAAGATCGATTCCTCATGCAGGACCGACGCGCCCATATAGGAAAGCTCTCTGAGTTCCCGATAGGTAATGGTCTCGATCCGTTCCGGATTCTCGATAATGGTGGGGTCGGCGATCATAAAGCCCGAGACATCGGTCCAGTTTTCGTAGACGTCAATGCTCATGGCGCCTGCCACGATGGCTCCCGTCATATCCGATCCGCCGCGGGAGAACGTCTTGATCCTGCCTTCCGTATCCTGTCCGTAGAAACCGGGGATGACGGCATTGCCGGCCTTCGTGAGTTCTTCCTTCATGACGGTCCTCGTCTTTTCGGCGTCCAGCCGTCCGTCTTCCTTAAAGAAGATGACGTCTTTTGCATCGACAAAGGTAAAGTCGAGACACTCCGCCATAATGCGGCCGTTTAAATATTCTCCTCTGGAAGCGATATAGTCCTTTTCGGGATGGCTTGCCAGATGTTCCCTGATCACCTCGAATTCGTGATCGAGGGTAAATCCCTGCAAAGAAAGCCCTTCGATGATCGCATCATACCGTTCTTTGATGCGGGAGAGTTCTTCCGAAAAATCTTCTCCTGCCGATGCCAGATCAAAGCACCGGTAGAGCATGTCCGTGACCTTCGTATCACCGGAAAACCGTTTTCCCGGCGCGCTCGGGACGACAAAGGCTCTGTCCTTGTCCGCCCGGATAATGTCGAGCACCTTTAAAAACTGCCCGGCATCCGCCAGCGAACTGCCGCCAAATTTTACAACCTTCATGACTCTTCCTTCCGTATCTTTATTGATTTTCCCATCATACCATTTCCCGGTTTGTTTGTTAAGGCGGATCTGCCGTTCATCAAAGAAAAACAGCAGGATCACAAGGATCAAACCGACCAGGCTTAAACAGATCCCCTCCGTGAACAAAAACGGCCGGTACGTAAAACGGACCTCATGCTTTCCCGCAGGAACAGAGACTGCCATCAGCCCGAAGTCCGCACGGACGATCTCGGCTTTTTTCCCGTCTACAAAAGCGCTGAATCCACGGTCATAAGGGACGGAGAAAAAGAGGAGGTTCTCCCTCTCCATGTCGGCCTTTGCGAGGAACCCCGTCCTGTCAAAGGTCACTTCCTGACAGGCGCTCTCCCGTCTTTTTCTGCACTCTTCCGCAAAGGATCGATAGGACATGACCTCCTCATGCTTTTCTGTATCCTCTGTCAGAATATCCGCATATTTATGAATATCCTCTCTCGACAGGATGATGTCTTTCACGAGCAGCCTGTCCGCCGTCTTTCCGGAGAGTGCTTCGAAGGCTTCCTCGGAGATACAGGTCTCAAAGGTGAATCCCATCGGAATGTAGTTCTCGTTTTCGTAGATCACGAATCCCGCATCCGCCGAGACTCTGCGGAATCCGCGGATCCCGCCTTCGTTCGTATAATTTCTGCTTGCTTCGACCCATTTGTTTTCGAGGCAGTACCGCTCCGAGATCACGGCCCGTCCTCCGATCTTATCAAAGGGCATCGAGCTCTCCACGCTTCTGCGGAGGTTGAGGGCGTGCAGGTAAAACTGAAAGATGGAAGGCGACACCGTGCTCTGGAAACTGTGCGCCTGCGGATAGCCCCAGACGAGATCATAGTTTGTCGAAGCGGTGTCCGTCTCCACACGCACAAAGCTCTCTTCGTCCGGAAGGGTGGGCTTTTCCGTAAGAAGCTGTGTCTTCCATTTTTCCTTTCCGTCATTGGAAACGACGGTCGTCCCCATGAGAAGCGCTGCGATAGTCGTAACCGCACAGCATGCCGCAATCAGTACGACTCCTCTTTTGTCCAGTTCTTTTTTCCGGGCAGACCGGTACCGGATCGTGAAGTAATACAGCACCGGAAAGAGGAGCACCGTGGAAAGGTACTGCGTGATCAAAAGTTCCGGATGATCGAACCTGGAAAGCCAAAGGATCTCTCCTTCCTTCCATTCGGGCAGAAAGGTGCAGAGCATAAAGAAGAGGGCTGCGAGCACACTGATCCGCATGCCTATCCTGAGCGCTTTTTTCTCTCCTTCCTCCATGGCGATCGCCGTGACGGCAGCCATGATCAGAAGCGGCATGAAGTACCAGCGGCCGTAGACTGCCGCGTTGAATCCGGAAAACGAAGCATTGAGCACGGGGATCAGCGCCATCACCGCACAGACTGTGAGCAGCCGTTTCTTCCAGGTTCCTTTATGCGTCAGGAAATAGGCGATCACGCCGCTCAGCGCAAAGCAGGGAAGGTAGCCGGCGATGGAGCTCACGCGGATGCTGTCATTGGTAAACAGCGTCCCTCTTCCCACCAGGTCCGGCAGCATAAAAAAGGATTTGATGATCGCCGGGTAGGTGGACAGTTCTTTGTAAAGGAAGAGATCCTTCCCCGAAAGGACATTGCCCAGCCGGTTGTTGCCGATCATGCCGCTTAGGATCTGCACCCACAGGACGGAAGCCGCAAGACCGCCGGCCAGCGCCGTCAGAAAGATCTGCACCCCCTGCAGGATCGTGTCCCTGATCTTCCTATGCGGCGCATAACGGAGCAGATAATACAGGATCAGAAACAGCACTTCTCCCACAAAGAAGAAGTAATTCAGCAGGAGCATAAAGAAGGTCATAAAGGCAAACGGTCCCTTCCTCTTCTTCTGCACCTGGTAATCGAGCGAGAGCAGATAGAGTGGAAAGAACGCCGTCACGTCATGGAAGTGGTTGAAAACGATATTGGTCCCCTGGAATCCGGAGAAGGCGTACAGGAAGGCGCCGAAAAGCGCTCCCTCTTCCGACCGGGTCTGGGTCTTCAGAAAGGCAAACGATGTCGTCAGCGCCGTCCCGTATTTGAGTGCCATGATCGGGACCATGAGATTCGGCAGCCAGGATTCGGGGAAGGGAATCGTGATCCAGAAAAAGGGACTTCCCCACAGATACATGGCAAAACTGCTCTGGATATTCGATCCCAGATCCAAAAAGGGAGTCCAGAAAAGATATCCCTCCCTGACCATTCTGTGGCAGAAAACATAGAAGGGGACCTGCTGGACATTGTAGTCGCCGTAATAAAACCATGTACCGCCGCGATAGACAAAGAACGGCAGCACACAGCACAGATACAGGAGAAAGCCCGCCAGGAATACGAACGGGTAGGAGAATTTCCTGTTCTCTTTCATCTATTTTTTGCGTTTATTCTTCGACGCATTCTTTTCCATGCGGGAAAACACCATCTCAAATCCATCGTTTCCGTAGGAAAGAACGCGGTTCACACGGCTGACCGTCGCCGTGGAGGAATTGGCAATTCTTGCGATATTGACGTAGGTCTCTTTTTTGCGGAGAAGCTCCGCCACCTGAAGTCTCTGAGACAGGGATTCGATCTCCTTGACCGTCAGAAGATCTTCAAAAAACAGATAGCACTCTTCCACCGTTTCCAGTGTCAGCACCGCTTCAAACAACTGCCTGACCGGCATCGTGTCGATTTTTTTATTCATGCTCTTCCCCTCTCTCAAAAATCTCTGACCAAGCGCTTTCGCGCTTTAACACTTTAGCATTTTAGCACGTGAAAATAGCGCGGTAAACCGCCTTTTCCCGCTTTACTTTTTAATCCCCGTATGCTAAAGTCAAAATGCTGTGACTAATGCAGCGTGGCTATCTTATGTTTTAAGTTATTTGGAGGTATTTGCAATGAACAAGGGTACTGTCAAATGGTTCAACAATCAGAAGGGCTATGGTTTCATTTCTGATTCCGAAGGCAACGATGTATTCGTGCACTATTCGGGACTGAACATGGAAGGCTTCAAGTCGCTCGATGAGGGTCAGGCGGTAGAATACGACGTGATCCAGGGCGAAAAAGGCCCCCAGGCAGTCAATGTAACCAAGCTTAGCTAATATAGTTATCTAAGCAATCGCAAAGGGACGGGGTAACCCGTCCCTTTTTCATTGTCGTTTTCGGTTTTTTCCTGCTTCTTAATGCTCCATGACATCCTTCATCGAATAAAGACCGGGCGCCCTGTTCGCGATGAACTTGGCTCCTTCGAGCGCTCCCTTTCCGAAGATCGCGCGGCTGAAGGCTTCATGGCCGATGGTGATCACTTCATCTTCTCCCGCAAAAATGATCTCATGTTCCCCGACGATTGTGCCGCCGCGAATGGCGGAAAACCCGATCTCGTTTTCGTCACGCTTCTCGCGCGTTTTGCTTCTGTCAAATACGAAGTGGTACTTTCCGCTTGTCACCTCGTTGATCTTATCACCGAGCGCGAGAGCCGTGCCGCTGGGCGCATCGATCTTGCGATGATGGTGTTTTTCCAGGATCTCGATGTCATATCCCGCTTCCGAAAGAAGAGGCGTGATCTTTTCCAGGACCGAAAGAATGAGGTTAATGCCGATGGACATGTTGGCGCTTCGAAGGATCGGGATCTGCTTCGACGCCTCTCTCACCTGCTGCTCCTGTTCCTCCGAGAGCCCCGTGGTGCACAGGACACAGGGAAGGGATCGTTTCAGGCAAAAGGACAGGAGGTTGTCGGTCGCCCTGGCGGTGGAGAAGTCCACCACAACGTCCGCCTCTTCCGTGCAGGCATCCGTCGAAGGATAGATCGGAAACAGATCCACCTCTCTGTTGCCGAGGACCGCGTCGATCCCCGCGACCACCTCGACCGCCGGATCGGACGATGCCAGTTCCGCGATCTTTCTTCCCATATGGCCGTTTGCGCCATGAATAATCAGTCTGATCATAAGAGCGAAAGTCCCTCCAATGCTTTTCTTACCCGTTCCTCGTTCTTCTCTTCCAGCTGTGTCAGCGGCAGGCGAAGCGATCCGTCACAGAGTCCCATCATCTGCAGGGCCTTCTTGACCGGGATCGGATTAACTTCGCAGAACATGGCTTCAAAGAGCGGCATGCTCTTACACTGGAGCGCAGCTGCTTTTTTCACGTCGCCTGCAAAGAATGCTTCGCACATCTCGTGCATGAGGGACGGCGCCGCATTCGCAACGACCGAGATGATGCCCAGGCCTCCCATGGAGAGGATCGGCACCGTCTGATCGTCGTTTCCGGAATACAGATCGATATTGCCGTCGGTCAGTTCCATGATCTTGACGATCTGCGAGATGTTGCCGCTGGCCTCTTTGATGCCGACGACATTCTTTACTTCCTTCACGATCCTGGCCGTTGTTTCCGCCACCATGTTGCTTCCGGTCCGGCCGGGCACGTTATACATGATGATGGGGATCTCGATGGCATCCGACACCGCCTTCATGTGTTCATAAATGCCGTTCTGCGTTCCCTTGTTGTAATAAGGATTGACGATCAGGACGGCGTCCGCGCCGATCTCCTGCATCATTTTGCTGTGAGCGACGGCCACGGCCGTATTGTTGGAACCGGCTCCCGCGATGACGGGCACTCTTCCCTTCACCCGCTCGACACAGAACCGGCAGACGGACAGGTATTCTTCTTCATTGAGTGTTGCAGCCTCTCCGGTCGTCCCGCAGACGATGATGGCATCGGAATGATTCGCGATCTGGTATTCGATCAGTTTGTCGAACGCTTCGTAATCGACAGACAGATCGTTCTGATGAAACGGGGTTGCGATGGCTACACCGGATCCTTTGAAAATCGCCATTTTCTTATCCTCTCTTTTTCTTCTGTCCTGAATCAGCTTCGCGCCTTTATTGTACCATTGAATAAGGCGTCTTTACATCCTCTCCGGGGCTTCAAACCCGAGAAGGTCCGCGCAGGTCTCCATGACCCCGACCGCCAGCTTCAAAAGCGCAAGGTACCCTTTCTTTTTCTCCTCGTTCTTCTCCGACAGGATCTTGGTCGTATGGTAGAACGAATTGAAATCATTGGCAAGCTCGTACAGGTAGGCGCAGATCACGGACGGCGCCAGTTCCTCGTACGCCTCCTCCATCTTCTTTGCAAAGGAGGCAAGCGTCAGCATCAGCTTCTTTTCCGGCTCCGTCTCCGGCAGCGGAAGAAGGTCTTCTTTCAGCGTGATCCCCTCTTCTTTCGCCTTTTTCAGGATGGACCCCGCACGCACGATCGTATAGAGGATGTACGGGCCCGTATCTCCTTCGAAGGAAATGAACTTGTCCATATCAAAGATATAGTTTCCCGCGATCAGGTTGGAAAGATCGCCGTACTTTAACGCGGCGAGCGCCACCTTCTTTGCCGTCTCTTCCGCTTCCTCCTGCGGGATCTCCGGATTGGTCTTGATCTTTTCGAGCATGGCCTTATCGATGTCGTCGATCAGCCATTCGAGGCGCATCACGCCGCCGTCTCTCGTTTTCAGAGGCTTTCCGTCCTTGCCGTTTACCGTTCCGAATCCGATGTGCTTTAACTCCGTTTCTTCCGGAAGCAGTCCGCATTTTCTCGCGCAGCGGAAGACCTGTACAAAGTGCAGTTCCTGGCGCTTATCCACGACATAATAGATGGCGTCCGGGTGGAAGTGCTCTTCTCTGTCCTGTATCGTCGCAAGGTCCGTTGTCGTATAAAGGGCCGCGCCGTCGGATTTTAAGATCATGCACGGCGGGACTTCCTTTTTGTCATCTTCCTTTGCCACGTCCACGATCAGGGCGCCTTCGCTCTCATAGGCAAACCCGTCTTGTTTCATCTTCTCGACCATCGGTGCAATGAGCGGCTGGACGGTAGATTCTCCGTTCCAGAGGTCAAAGGAGACCGACAGGCGATCGTAGTTTTTCTGCAGGTCGCTCACGGACACGCGGATGATATGCTCCCACAGGGCGCGCAGTCCTCTCTCTCCCGCCTGCAGTCTTTGCGTATAGTCGAGGGCTTTCTGATGGTAGGCTTCATCCTCTTTTGATTTTGCGGACGCCGCGGGATAGATCTCCTCCAGTTCCGCGATCGTAAACGGCGCTTCTTTGGGATACTCGCCGGTATAGTCTTTGGAAAAATAAGGAAGAGACGGATCGCGCATCTCCACTTCCGTCAGAATGAGTCCCATCTGCAGACCCCAGTCTCCCATATGAATGTCGCCCACGACCCTGTCGCCGTGAAACCGCAGGATCCGTTTGATGGATTCGCCGATGACGGCGGAGCGTAAGTGTCCGACGTGCAGGGGTTTTGCCACATTGGGACCGCCGAAGTCCAGTACGATGGTCTTAGGGGTCTTTGTTTTCTCCGCGCCGAAATCCTCTTCGCCGCACATCGTGCGCAGATACGAAGAAAGGAAGGCCGGCGAAGCTTTCAGATTCAAAAAACCGGGCGGCGCCACGGAGACTTCCGAAAACACCTCTCCCGCTTCCTTTTGCAGGACATCCGCCACACTCTGTGCGATCTCGAGCGGATTCTTGCCGACCCGCTTTGCCAGGGCCATCGCCCCGTTGCACTGGAACTCGCAAAGATCCGGTCTGTTGGAGGCCTGGACCCTTGCCATGTCCGCATCATATCCCGCTTTCTCAAAAGCGTTCTGCATTTTTTCCGTTAAGATGCCGATAAAAGTCTGCTTCATTGCTCTCTCCCGTCTGTTCTTTCTCTCTTTGAAAACTCGCAGCCGCAGTAGTCCTGTCTGTAAAGATGAAAACGTTCCGACAGTTCCAGCGACCGCTTGTATCCGTCTTTCTTTTTAAAATCGGAAGGCAGGAACCGTACCCCCTCTTCCTTTTCCGTTTCCGTACCGATCCGATTGATGCGCTCCGCGTTTTTTAAGGGGCTGATCGTAAGCGTCGTCGTGAAAAAGTCAAAGTTCTCTTCCCTTGCCTTTCTCGCCGTTTCCTTTAGACGCAGGGCAAAACATTTTTCACAGCGCGGACCGCCTTCCCGGCACTCCTCGAGGCCCTTCACCGCTTCGAGAAAGACCGCCGGATCGTAGTCCGCATCCAGCACCTTTATCTTCCTCGCGGCCGAAGTGGAATGCATCCCGGAAAAATCGTTTTCTTCAACCTGTTTATTATACTCTTCGATCAGGCGAAGCTCTTCTTTTTTTCTTTCCTCGTATTCTTCCCGGTCCGTGATATTGGGATTGTAATAAAAGACCGTCACATCCGCCTTTTCCCGCAGGTACTCCAGCACATGGCTGGAGCAGGGGGCACAGCAGCTATGCAAAAGAATCCTCGGCGTCTGCCCTTTCGTAAGCAGATCGTCCAGGATTTCTTCCGTCTGTTTTGCGTAATTGGGTTTTTGTGCAGGTCTGTTTCCGGAAGTCACATTATCCATTGGTCAGTCTCTGCATCAGATAGCGCATCTCCTCGTCCACGGTCTGTTCGGTTACGCCCATGGTGTGCGCGGAGATCTTTAATCCCTCGATCACGTACATGATGTTTCTGGCGGCGGCATGCGGGTCGTCACACACGAATTCCCCTACGCGCACGCCCTCGGTGATCAGATGCTCAATGATCAGGACCGCTTCCTGGAACTGGCGCAAAAGATAGTTCTCCTTATCCGGTTTTTCCCGGTCAAAGGCAAACTCATAGGTAGCGACCGCCAGCGTATCTTCCTTTCTCAGCAGTTCCTTCTTCTGTTCCTGTAAAAACAACGCCAGAATATCCGCAGGCGATGCGTTGTTGACGACCGCTTCCGAAAAAGCGTCGTCCGTATCCTGCGCTTCCATCTGCAGAACGTCCAGAAAGAGTTCCGTCGTGCTTCCGTAGTACAGATACAGCCCGCCGCGGCTGATCTCACAGGCTTCCACCACGTCCTTCATCGTGACATTCTTATATCCTTTTTCGATGAAGACCTTTCTGGCGGTCTCTCTGATAAACTGTTTTTTGCGTTCCGATTTCTTTCCCACGATTCCGTCCTACCTTTTTTCGATATCCAGGCTTTCTATCTGATTTCCGCTGAAGCGCACGGCTTCCTCGATCTCTTCCAACGTCAGTTCTCCCTCGGCGGCGAGTTCTTCCGGTGTTACCTTTCTGCGCAGGTCTTCTGCCAGTTCGTCTGCCTTTTCCTTTACGCGGTTGACCTTTTCCAGAACGGCCGCTTCCGCCGCCTTATTCGAAAAGTCTTCCTCAATGAGCGCTTCCATGGCGCGCATCATGCGGTTTCCGAGATCTCCCTCCACCTCGTCCGGTCTTTCCAGTGCCATGAGGAGTCTTGTACCGCTTAAGAGGGCTTCATTCCCGGCGCCGATCAAATCTTCCAGCATCACGCCCTGTCCGACATAGAGCCGCGCCAGGTCTACCACCTTCGGCAGATAGTACGTAGCCAGATCCTGCTGCGCTCCCCTCTCTCCGGCCATGGCCTGTATCTTGATCGCCGTCAGCACGTCCTCGGAGGGGATGTCGATCGCCTTCAGCGTCTCCTCATAGTCTTTTAAGAAAGCGCGTTCCTCTTCACTCAAGAGCGCATGGAGTTCTTCGTTCGTTCCTGCCATCGCGTTCCTTTCTTACTCCGACCCGCCCCCTGCCTGCACATGGACGTGTGTGAACAGATGGTCCCTGCAGTATTCCAGGTTGCCCGCACACTTGGAGCAGTACCGGAA
Organism: Lachnospiraceae bacterium; assembly: GCA_017627275.1. Taxonomy (GTDB): domain Bacteria; phylum Bacillota; class Clostridia; order Lachnospirales; family Lachnospiraceae; genus CAG-791. The sequence continues at coordinate 13,688 of JAGAHC010000057.1, read as the reverse complement.
CTCCAGCGAAGGATCATCCTTCTCAGTCCGTCCGCAAACGGCACAGCGGTGAATGGTCCTGCCTGTGCCCATATGGGCAGGCTTTGCCTTTCCTTTAAAGGATTGTCTGCGCAGGACCTCAGACGGTTTGAACCGGAAGAGTCTCCCGCTGCGCAGGAAAAACACGATAAAGTTTAAAAGCGATGCAAGGATCGCGATCTTCACATAGTATGGGCTCCGAATCAGATCCGCCGCGATCAGAATGCCGTAAACGATGCCGAGCCACTTGACCTTTACGGGAATAAAGAACATCAACAGAACCACCGCATCCGGAAAGGTGACCGCGTAAGCTAAAAAGATGGACATATTGATGTAATACGTACTGTACGACAACGCCATCCACGCGTACTCGAACTCTCCCGCGGAAGGATTGATCAGCATCGTGATCCCCATCATGACAAAGGCGCCGATCACGGTAAAGAGCATCCCGGAAAAGATGTACACGTTGTAATTCCAGGCTCCCCAGGTGATCTCCAGACTCGTCCCGATGGAGTAATAAAAATACAGCATGATCACGATAAAGAACAGACTGTCGAACCGGGGCGGTATCAGAACCCAGGTAAACAGCCTCCAGACCTGTCCGCGGACGATCGCGTAAGGATTAAGTGTCATGTATGTCAGAATATTGCCGTTCAGGTACGTCAAAACATAACCCACTGCATAGCAGAGGATCAGGAAAAGCGATAAATTGCGGATCGCGTATTTACCGAAACGACGTTCCAGATTTGACATTCGAACTGTTTTTCCTCCTCACTACGCTCATTTTCCCGCGTAGTATCGGTTATTTTAGCACCGGAAAACAGGCTTGTAAACAGAAAAATGACGCGCGTGTCAAATCTTGTGGTGGAAATTGAAAACCCAACAAGATTTAGTGATGAGACACCCCTTCTGTATTGACTTTTCCTATAAAAGTGCATAGAATTGTAAAGTCTTTCGCTGCGATAAATTGATAATACATTTAGCGACAATAGTCATTAATTGAATACACAATTTAGTAAAATTGTGCAAAATTGTGCATAATACAGCAGAGGTGAGATTTCACCGCAGGGAGTATCTTTGGAACAGGAATATAAACTCGGGATCGACATCGGTTCCACGACCGTAAAAATCGCATTGCTCACAGAAGACGAAACGCTTCTCTTCCACGACTACCGCCGGCACCACGCCGACATTCGCGGAACGCTCCACGCCCTTTTGACGGAAGCGCTTCTGGAAGTCGGCCCCTGTACCGTCTTTCCGGTCATCACGGGTTCCGGCGGACTGACGCTGGCTTCCCACCTGCATGTTCCCTTTGAGCAGGAGGTCATCGCCGTCTCCACGGCGCTTGAAAAGAAAGCCCCGGGAACCGATGTGGCCATCGAGCTCGGCGGAGAGGATGCCAAGATCATCTACTTTGAAAACGGCGGCGTCGAACAGCGTATGAACGGGACCTGCGCCGGCGGCACAGGCTCCTTTATCGACCAGATGGCGGCGCTTCTGCAGACCGACGCCATCGGCCTCAACGAGTATGCCAAAAAGTATAAGTCCCTCTATACCATTGCCGCCCGCTGCGGCGTTTTCGCCAAATCCGACATCCAGCCCCTCATCAACGAAGGCGCGACCAGAGAGGACCTCGCCGCTTCCATTTTTCAGGCGGTGGTCATTCAGACCATCTCCGGTCTTGCCTGCGGCAAGCCCATCCGCGGACGGGTCGCCTTCCTCGGCGGACCCCTGCACTTTCTGACGGAGCTCCGTGCCGCCTTTGTCCGTACGCTCTCACTCGACGACGAGCATACGGTGATGCCGGAGCATTCGCATCTGTTTGCCGCCATGGGCGCTGCCATGAATGCTGACCGGGAAAATGCCTGCTCTCTTACGGAGCTGACAGAGCGTCTCTCGGGCGAGATCCACATGGATTTTGAGATCGCACGCATGCAGCCGCTCTTTGCTTCCAAAGAGGAATACGAGGCGTTTGCCGCCCGTCATGCCGCGGCCCAGGTACGGAAGGGATCCTTGGAAAACTACAGCGGTCACTGCTATCTCGGGATCGATGCCGGCTCCACCACCACCAAGGTGGCCCTGATCGGCGAAGACGGATCTCTTCTGTATTCTTTCTATGCAAACAACGACGGCTCTCCCATCCGGACTGCCATCCGCGCCATGAAGGAACTCCACGCCCGGATGCCCGAGACAGCCAGGATCGTTTCCGGCTGTTCCACCGGCTACGGAGAAGCCCTTTTAAAATCCGCCTTTCTTCTGGATGAGGGAGAGGTGGAAACCATCGCACACTACTATGCTGCCGCCTTCTTCGACCCGAAGGTCGACTGTATCCTCGATATCGGCGGACAGGATATGAAGTGCATCCGCATCAAGAATGAGGCCGTCGACAATGTCACCCTGAATGAAGCCTGCTCCTCCGGCTGCGGCTCCTTTATCGAGACCTTCGCACGGTCGCTGGACTACACCGTGCAGGACTTTGCCGGGGCCGCGCTCTTTGCGGAGCATCCGATCGATCTGGGAACCCGCTGCACCGTCTTCATGAATTCCCGCGTCAAGCAGGCGCAGAAGGAAGGCGCGGACGTGACCGACATCTCGGCGGGCCTTGCCTATTCCGTCATCAAAAACGCGCTCTTCAAGGTCATGAAGGTCTCTTCCGCCGCAGAGCTCGGGGAACACATCGTGGTACAGGGCGGAACCTTCTACAACGACGCCGTCCTCCGCGCGCTCGAGACCGAAGCCGCCTGTGAAGTGATAAGACCCGATATCGCCGGCATCATGGGCGCCTTCGGGGCAGCCCTGATCGCCAGAGAACGATACAGTGCCACGCGCCCGACGACCATGCTCTCCTTCGACGAGATCGAGGCGCTTTCCTATGAGACTTCCATCCGCAACTGCGGGCTCTGCACCAACAACTGCCGGCTGACCGTCAACACCTTTTCCGGCGGCAGGACCTTCATTTCCGGCAACCGCTGCGAGCGGGGGCTCGGAAAAGAGGTGCAGAAAAACGAGGTCCCCAACCTCTTCCGCTACAAGCTTTCCCGCGTCTTCGGATACCGGAGCCTTTCCAAGGAGGAAGCCTTCCGGGGGACCGTGGGGATTCCGCGCGTCCTCAACATGTACGAGGACTACCCCTTCTGGTTTACTTTTTTCCGTAAGCTGGGATACCGTGTCGTGCTTTCGCCGCCTTCCAATCACCGGATCTACGAAATGGGGATCGAATCCATTCCGTCCGAATCGGAATGCTACCCGGCAAAGATCGTGCACGGACACATCGGATGGCTGATGCAGCAGGATATCGACTTCATCTTCTATCCTTCTTTGTTCTACGAGCATCAGGAAATCACGGAGGCAGACAATCATTTCAATTGTCCGATCGTGACCTCCTACCCGGAGAACATCAAAAACAATGTCGAGGGGATCGGCGAAGGAAAGATCAAATTCCGCAACCCGTTCCTGGCCTTTTCGGATGAGGAGACCATCAAGAACGCGCTCGTCCAGGAGTTTTCCGAACTACCCGCTGTCGACGTGCGGCATGCGGCGCATGTGGCATGGACCGAACTCATGCAGGTCCGTGAAGACATTCGCAAAGAGGGAGAACACGTCCTCTCCTATATGAAGGAGAACCACGTCAAGGGGATCGTGCTGGCCGGCAGACCGTATCATGCCGATCCGGAGATCCACCACGGCATTCCCGAAATGATCAATTCCTTCGGGATCGCCGTCCTCACGGAGGACTCCGTCGCGCACCTGGGCGAGGTCGAGAGACCGCTGACGGCGCTCGACCAGTGGGCCTATCACTCGAGACTCTATGCCGCCGCGTCGTTTGTGGCGGAGCACGATGATCTGGAGCTGGTACAGTTAAACTCCTTTGGCTGCGGCCTGGACGCCATCACCACTGATCAGGTGAGCGATATTCTGACTTCCCGGGACAAGATCTATACCTGTCTCAAGATCGATGAAGTCAACAACCTCGGCGCCGCGCGCATCAGGATCCGCTCTCTCATTGCCGCGATCCGCATCCGGGATGATAAGAAGACCATCCGCAAGAGGACCTCTGCCGTCATCCCGCGCGTTCCGTTCACGGAAGAAATGCGCGACCACTATACGATCCTGTGCCCGCAGATGTCGCCCATTCATTTCGATCTGATGGAACCGGCGCTGAATGCCTGCGGCTATCACCTGGAGGTCCTGAAGAACGACAACCGCAATTCCGTCGACATCGGCCTGAAATATGTCAACAACGACGCCTGCTATCCTTCTCTGTGCGTGGTCGGCCAGATCATGGATGCCCTCGAATCCGGCAACTACGATCTGAACCGCACCGCCATCCTGATGTCACAGACCGGCGGCGGGTGCCGTGCTTCCAATTACATCGGGTTTATCCGGCGTGCGCTCAAGAAAGCAGGGCTCTCGCAGATCCCCGTCATTTCTGCCAATCTGTCCGGGCTGGAAGAAAACCCGGGCTTCAAACTGAACCTGAAGGTCCTTGCAAGGGCCGCCTTCGCCGCCGTCTTCGGCGACGTTCTCATGCGCCTCGTCTACCGGATGCGGCCGTATGAGGTGGAGCCCGGCAGCGTCAACGCACTGCATGAAGTCTGGAAGGAAAGATGCATCGCCTTCCTCACCACCACCAAAGGCTTCCCCTACCGCAGGGCAAGGAAGATGTGCGTGCAGATGATCGAAGAATTTGACGCCATCCCGATCCATGAAGACATGGTCAAACCCAAGGTCGGCATTGTCGGCGAGATCCTGGTCAAGTTTGCCCCTGCCGCCAACAATCATCTGGTGGACCTTCTCGAAGAAGAAGGCGCCGAAGCGCGTGTGCCGGAACTCATGGGCTTTATGCTCTATGCCTTCTACAACACGGCCTTCAAGGCAAAGCACCTGGGGACCAGCAAAAAGGCGGCGCGCATGACCGGCGCCGGCATCAAAGCCATCGAATGGTTTACGAAGCCGATCTACGACGCCTACCGCAGAAGCAAACACTTTGACGCGCCGGAAAGCATCACGGAGCTTGCGCACTACGCGGAGCCCGTCGTGTCCATCGGCAACCAGACCGGCGAAGGATGGCTTCTGACAGGAGAAATGATCGAACTCATCAAGAGCGGGGTGGACAATATCGTCTGCATCCAGCCTTTCGGATGCCTTCCCAACCACATCGTCGGCAAAGGCGTCATCAAACGGATCCGCAAGGAATATCCGGGCGCAAATATCGCCGCGATCGATTACGATCCCGGCGCCAGTGAAGTGAATCAGTTGAACCGTATCAAGCTGATGCTCTCTACGGCCAAACGCAGTCTTTCCGCGGAGAGGACCTCCGCCTGATTCCGGACAGTCGAAGAGGGTATTACCTGATTTACGATAATACCCTCTTCTAGTGATTCTTGTCCAACGGATTACCCTCCATTGTTTGTCGTATTCTTACCGTCTGTGTACTTTACGTACGATGGTGCTGAACCGATTCTAAGGCGGATTATCTTCAATACCTGAATGCATCCGTTCTGATTTAGAATGGTTTCTAGTCACCGATTCTTTGGTCTCGAATACTGTGATCTGCGTGTTCTGTTTTCAAGTTGCCGGTGATCTTCTCGTCACCTTTTTCTTTTTCTTTTGTAAGTTCATTTTAGCCTTCGATAGCTAAGTTGTCAATACTATTTTGAAAAAATCTTTAATTAGTCGTAATATTCAGACAATTAGTTGAACCCGAAGAAATGCTGCGCGATCTTGTAGGCACCGACCGCCAGCCCTCTTCCGACGCGGCCCGGCAGATTCATGGCCGTCCCTAAGAGACCGCTGCGGAGGCGTTTGTAAAGTGCCTTGTCCTTTTCCTTCAGATACTGCCAGAGTTCTTCCTTCCACTGAAGATGCTCTTTCGTGCCGGACTTGATGGCAAGGATGGAGGAAATGGTCGTGATGATCTCCAGATAGTGGAACATGTATTCCTGCAGGCGCGGGGAAGATGTAATCCTTTCCCTGTTTGCGGGATCGGTGTAATAGTCGATCATCAGGCGGTTCACGCGCATCTGCTGCTCCAGCCGGGAGATCATGATCTTCTCATTGACGGACTGGTCTTCCCTGCCGATGTAATACAGATAGAAGCACACGTCCAGATAATACATGGTCTTGACGAAGGGGAGCGGTTCGAATACGTAAATGTTGTCGACGTAGAAGCAGTGCTCCGGGAGACGGATCCCGGAATCCTTCAACATCTTTGTCCGGAAGATCACGGAGTGCATCAGGATGTAATGGCCCGTGCGCAGATGGCCGACTTCCTCCCAGGTAAACAGGCGTCCCGTCGGCAGCGCGCCGCGGTACTCCATCATCTTCTTATGCTTCTCTCCTTCTTTGTCGTAGAGATAATTGCTGATCAGAAGGTCCAGCGTCTCCTCCCCTTCCGAAAACCGGCGCAGGGTATCAAGGACCTCACGGTAAGCCTCCGCGTCCACCTTGTCATCGCTGTCGACCACTTTGAAAAAGAGTCCCGTCGCATGATCCAGTCCCGTGTTGACAGCGGAACCGTGGCCGCCGTTTTCCTTGTGGATCGCCCTGACGATGCCGGGATGCGCTGCGCTCAGTCTGTCTGCCAGCGCGGCCGTTCCGTCCTTTGATCCGTCATTGACGATCAGGATCTCCACCTCTTCGCCGCCCGGAAGGAGCGAATCCACGCATTTTTCCAGGTAGGCTTCCGAATTGTAACTGGGGATGGCAATCGATAACAGTTTCATTTATCTTCTCTCCAACTCATACCGTTTCTTGGTCTCCAAGACATCGCGGATGCGGTCATAGAGTTCCTCTTCCCGCTCCGCCTCCGGGATGATGTCGAGCGACGCCGCGCAGATGGACAAATCCTTCATGGACACGTCCTCCCGCATCATGCGGAGGATATCGAGTTTGTCCGACAGCGACCTGGCGTCCAGAAACTGTTCCACCATCGGATGCAATCCTTCAGTACTCATCTTTCTTCTCCTTTTACAGACTGCCGCCCGCCGTAACAAGGATCTCCTCTACGGCGATGCGCGCATCCATCTTTCCGCTTTTATAGGCGCGGTCCGCTTCCGCGCACGCTGACAGCGCGGCGATCAGATCCTCTTTTCCAAACTCTCTCAGGAGGGGCCGCAGGTTCTTGCGAATGACAAAATCCCGCGTTCCGATCCTCTCCGCAAGGACCGAGTCCTGTGCGCTCCCGTCTATCTCCGATAAATGCAGCAGCTGCTGAAACTGCCGCTGTAAAAGACTTAGGATCGCCTGGGGCGTGGTCTGCAGTGCCAGAAGATCCCTGTACATGGCAAGGGCTCTCTTCCGGTTCCCGCGCAGCACCTGCTCGATCATCTGAAAGATGATCCTCTCATCCAGCATGGCCGTGCAGAAGGTCTCGATATCTTCCGACGTAACTACAGGATCCTCCTCCCCTGCATGAAAGGTGATCAACTTTTCCGCTTCCGAACGTATGCGGAACATGTCGTCTCCCACGGCTTCCAGAAACTGATGCAGCACCGACCTGTCGATCCGGACCTTCGCGTCCTGAAACAGTTTGGCGCTCCAGGAAAGGAGGAGTTTTTCATCGACCTTATCGCACTCCAGCACGAATCCGTCCGCCTGAATCGCCTTGTAAAGAGCTGCGCGCTTATCGATCTTTTCTTCCGAAATGATCAGACGCGTTGTCTCCGGGAAAGAATCAAATACCTTCGCGAGGGCGCCGCCCTCTTCTTTTCTGTCAAAAAGGCCGGTGTTTTCAAACAGCAGCACCCGGTGCTCTGACAGGAACGGAAGCGTCTGTCCGAGGTCGATCGCCTCCAATACATTAAACTCTTTTCCCCTTACCCGGTACAGGTTCATCTGCGCCGTTTCATCCTCTCCGAGGAAGGCATGGAGGAGCTTGTCCCGGTTCTGGTTCTTCAGGTAGCCCTGCTGTCCATACAACAGATATGCCTTTTTGAACTTCCCGTCCGCAATATCTTGATTCAGTTGTTTCTGTTCATCCAGGAAACTCATTGGTTTAAGTATATCACAAAGGGTGCGAAACCCTCAGGAAAAAAGACTTCACAAGCAGGACAAATGTGATACAATACTTGTTGTGACTGCACGACCTAGGGGTGTCATACAATGGCAGTATCACGGTCTCCAAAACCGTTCATGGGGGTTCGAATCCCTCCGCCCCTGTCTCAAAAATCGATCTTTATGAAAAGAGCCCCGCTGAAACGGGGCTCTTCTTTTATTATGTTTCCTCTGTCTGGATTCCTTCTTTTTCGAGTTGTCGGTAGGTCTCGTAACGATCGCCCGCCTCTTTTTCCGCAAGCGTAAACAGACGCTCTGCGTTATGCGGAAAACTCCGGTGGAGAGATGCATATCGGACTTCTCCTTCCAGGAACTCCCGGAAAGAAAGTGTGGGTTCTCCGGAATCAAGGATAAAGGGCTGTTCTTTTCTGCGCGGATCAAAGCGATACAGCGGCCAGTAGCCGGCATCCACCGCGCGCTTCATCTCTTCCTGCACATGCTCCATGCCGGCCTTGATCCCGTGCGTGATGCAGGGTGCATAGGCAATGATCAGGGAAGGACCCGGAAACGCTTCCGCTTCCGTGATTGCCTTCAAAAGCTGTGCCGGATCGGCGCCCATCGCGACCGACGCCACATAGCAGTGACCGTAGGCCATGAACATGCGGCCCAGATCTTTTTTGGGGCTTGTCTTGCCGGCCGCCTGAAACTGTGCTACGGCGCCCAGGGGTGTAGCCTTGCTGCTCTGCCCGCCGGTATTGGAATAGACCTCTGTGTCGACCACGAGAACATTGATATCTTCTCCCATGGCGATAACATGGTCAAGCCCGCCGAATCCGATATCATATGCCCAACCGTCGCCGCCGAACATCCATACCGGCTGCTTGGCAAGGTGCTCCTTATGCCGTTCGATCAGTTCCTTCAGTTTCTGCGCGCGTCCTGTGAGCTCCTTATCATGGATCGCCTTGATCAGCGCTTCCGAAGCCGGCATGGAACGGTACACATCAGAGAAGGTATCGAGCCATTCGCGGATCTCTTCATGGAGCGTCGGCTCGAGTGTCTGCAGTTCCTCGATCCACGCGCGCGTTTTATAGCGCTGCTGTTTCACGGAAAGAAACATGCCGAGGCAAAACTCCGCATTGTTCTCAAAGAGCGAATTGCTCCAGGCGGGGCCGCGCCCCGCTTTGCCGACAGTGTAAGGGATGGACGGCATGGCGGCGCCCCAGGCCTGCGAACATCCCGTGGCATTGGCCCAGTACATCCTGTCCCCGTACAGCTGGGTAAGGAGCTTGGCATACGGCGTCTCCCCGCAGCCGGCGCAGGCGCCGGAGAATTCACATAACGGCTGTTTGAACTGACTGCCCTTTACCGTACCGATCGGGAAGACGTCCTTTTCCGAAACGGTAAGACCGTATTCCCAGGCAGGTGTCACGGACAAAGGTCCTGTCACCTCTTCCATGCGAAGCGCCTTGCCGGATAAAGGACATACCGCCACGCAGCTTCCGCAGCCGGTGCAGTCCATATCGCTGATCTGCAGCGAGTAGGAAAGGTGCTCCGCTCCTTTTCCCTTGGCAGGCACGCACTCAAAGCCTTCCGGCGCGGCAAGGGTCTCCTCTTCATCCAGAAGATACGGCCGGATGACAGCGTGCGGGCAGACAAAGGAACAGCGGTTGCACTGCGCGCAGACAGCGCCGTCCCAGACAGGGATGCGGGTCGCGATCCCGCGTTTTTCAAAGGCTGTGGTGCCAAGCGGCATGGTTCCGTCCTCATACCCGACAAAGGTCGAGACCGGCAGATCATCTCCTTTTAGCGCGTTGCAGGGACGCAGGATATTGCGGATGAAATCCGGTTCGGAGGAACCCTTGTCCTGTGTCTTCTCTTCCGCGAGGTCCTTCCATGCCGGAGGAACTTCCACCTTTTTCACATGACGGGCTCCCTCTTCGATCGCGCGCATGTTCTTTTCCACGATCGCATCACCCTTTTTGCCGAAGCTTTTTTGAACCGCCGCCTTCATATACTTTTCGGCCTCTTCCATCGGAATGATCCCGGCAATCGAAAAGAAGGCGGACTGCAGCACCATGCTGGCGTGATCGCCCAGTTCCAGTTCCCTGGCGATACGATGGGCATCAATAACATAGAAGGAGGCTTCCTTTACGGCAAGGTCCCGCTTGATAGCTGCGGGAAGGATACTGTCCAGCTGCTTTTCGTCCTCCGGGCCGTTCAGCAGGAAGGTCCCTCCCTTTTTGAGTTCGCTCAGCATGTCGTACTTCTGAAGGAACGATGTGTTGTGACAGGCTACGAGATCCGCTTCGCTCACCAGGTAGGTCGATAAAATGGGTTCCTCCCCAAACCGCAGATGACTGCGGGTGATGCCGAAGGATTTTTTGGTGTCATATTCGAAATAGGCCTGCGTATAGAGATCAGTGTTTTCGCCGATGATTTTGATGGAATTCTTGTTGGCACCGACCGTCCCGTCACTTCCGAGTCCCCAGAACTTGCAGCTCACCTGTCTTTCATGCCGCAGTGAGAGCGGTGCCCCGACGTTCAGCGAGCGGTGCGTCACATCGTCGTTGATGCCGATGGTGAAGCCGGTAAAGGGCACCTCCTCCTTCAGATGGTCGAACACGGCTTTGATCTGGGCCGGGGTCGTGTCCTTGGAGGAGAGACCGTAGCGCCCGCCGCAGAGAAGGGGCGCTTCCTTGTCATTCGCAAAGGCGGCACAGACCGACAGATACAGCGGTTCCCCGGCCGCGCCCATCTCCTTGCAGCGGTCAAGAACGGCTATCTTTTGAACGGTCGGCGGAAGCGCCTTGCGGAAATGCTCCACCGAGAACGGATTGAACAGATGGACCTGCAGATACCCCACCTTTTCTCCGGCGCTGCGCAGATACGCCACCGTTTCCCTGGCCGTGCCGCTCACGGACCCCATGGCCACGATCACGCGTTCCGCGTCGGGCGCTCCGTAATAATTGAACAGGTGGTAGTCCTCTCCCGTGATGCGGTTGATCTCCTGCATATAGGATTCCACCGTCTCCGGCAGCGCATCGTAGAAGGGGTTGTTTGCCTCACGGAACTGGAAATAGACATCCGGATTCTGCACCGTATTTCGAAGAGAGGGATGATACGGATTCAGGGCTGCCTCGCGGAAACGACGCACCGCGCCCCAGTCGAGGATCTTCTCAAACTCCGCATAGGGGATGGCGCGGATCTTCTGGATCTCGTGGGACGTACGGAAGCCGTCGAAGAAATGCAGGAAAGGCACGCGGCTCCTGATGGCGGAAAGATGCGCCACCCCCGCCAGATCCATCACTTCCTGGACGCTGCCGGTGGAAAGCATGGCAAAACCGGTCTGGCGGCAATTCATCACATCGCTGTGATCGCCGAAGATGGACATGGCATGCGTGCCGACGGTGCGGGATGCCACGTGGAGGACTGCCGGCTGTCTGGTCCCGCTGATGCGGTGCATCACGGGGATCATCAGCATCAGCCCCTGGGAGGAAGTAAAGGAAGTGGCAAGAGACCCCGATTCCAGCGCACCGTGGACGGCCGCGATCGCGCCGGCCTCGGACTGCATCTCGACCAGATTGACAGGCTGCGTGAACAGGTTCTTTCGGCCAAGCGCCGCCCACGCATCGGTCTTCTCCGCCATCGGGGACGAGGGGGTGATGGGATAGATCGCCGCCACCTCCGAAAAAGCGTACGCAACATAGGCTGCCGCTTCATTACCATCCACGACCATCATTGTGTTCTCAGCCATGGGGTCCTCCTTTCTCGTGCACGGATGCTTACAGATCGGATACATTTTTATTCTACCATTGAAAGAGTGTTCCAATATATAATAATGTGACGGAGGACATCTTTTATGGAACAGATCAAAAACCACCCCATCGACTTTGATTCTCTTTTCCCGCAGATCATGGAAACGCTGAAAGACTATATGGCGATCGGCAGTTTCACCGGAACGGCAGACGAAAAAAAGGTAGAGCCCTTTTTGCAGGCAAAGCTCTCCTCCATGCCGTACTTTGTGCAGAACCCCGCGGACTTTGGGTTCTTTCCGGTTCCGGAGGACGGCCTGCACAGGCAGGTTGCCTGGGGACTCGTAAGGGGGAAGAAAAGCGATACGGTCTGTCTTTTGCATCACTACGATGTGGTCGGCGTCGAGGACTTCAAATCGTTAAAAGACCTTGCCCTTCACCCGGATGCGCTGGAAGAAGCCCTGCGTCAGAATATGTCGATGCTCTCCGAAGACGCGGCAAAAGACCTTGCCTCCGGCGCCTTCCTCTTCGGGAAGGGCGGCTGCGATATGAAAGCCGGCGGTTCCATCGAACTCAACCTCCTTCGGGAATACGGCGGCCTTGCGCTGCAGGGTGAATTGGAAGGCAGCGTCCTGCTGCTTGCGGTTCCGGACGAAGAGAATCTCTCCGCCGGTATGCGGGCGGCGGCCCTCCTGATGGAGCAGCTGCAGAAGGAACGAGGCCTCTCCTTCCGCCTCATGATCAATGCCGAGCCCCATATGCGAAGAGACCCCGACGTCGGCGTTTTTTCCCTGGGATCGATCGGGAAGGTAATGCCCTTTGTCTATGTGCGCGGCTCTTTATCCCATGCGGGAAAGGTCTTCGAGGGCGTAAATCCCCTGCCCATTCTTTCCGACATCATCCGCCGGACGGAACTCAGCATGGATTTTACGGATACTTTGCCGACAGGACCCGATACGGCCGAATGCTCTCTTCCGCCCACCTGGCTGTATGCCAGGGACAGCAAGACCGTGTATGACGTCTCCATGCCGCTCTATGCCTGCGGCTACGTCAACGTCCTGACCCTGACCTCTTCTCCGGAGGACGTCTTAAAGCGCCTGGAAGCGATCTGTCAGGAAGCCATGCAGGACTACCTGCAGGGGCTTCGTGCTTCGCAGGAGCTTTATCTCCAAAGGACCCGCAGAAAGCAGGATCCGGCCTCATGGAAGGTGCAGATCCTGCGCTTCGACGATCTGCTGACGGAAGCCAAAGAACACGGCGGCGACGCCTTTCTGTCTTTGTATGAACAAAAGATGCAGGAAATGCTGGAAGCCGTTGAGGCCGGCGAAAAGACCTTCCTGACCGGCAACGAAGAACTCGTCAGCTTTGTTTTTGATCATGTAAAGGAAAGCGGGCCGCGCATCGTGATCGGCCTCATCCCTCCCTACTATCCCTGCGTTTCGAACCTGCGCTATGAGAAAGAGGATGCCGTCATCAAAGGACTCTTCCCCTTTTTACGTGACTATGCGGCAAATACCTTCTCGCAGGCGTATGAAGCCGAATACTTCTTTACGGGACTCTCGGACTTAAGCTACGTCAGTCTTGATGATCCGGAGGCGGAGCGAACGCTCTTGAAGGAGAATATGCCCTTTTTCGAACACGGCTATGACATTCCGTTAGAGGCCGTTCATGCCATCAGCATGCCCTGCATCAACATCGGTCCCTGGGGCAAGGATTTTCACAAGCTGTCGGAACGCGTATTAATCAAAGACGTGGCGAAGGTCACGCCACGTCTCATCGATATCGCTGTTCGTTACCTGTTTTCGAACGGGTAAGCCTAGTCTTCTTTTTTCAGCGCCGCGAATTTCTCCTGCATGGTGGGGTTGTCCTTCGTGAGCTTCTTGACGCTCACATCTTCCACCTTGCCGGTCGCGATGCGAAGCT